>JBOHFU010000121.1:0-8566 GCA_050699675.1 Pseudonocardiaceae bacterium | reverse complement strand
TGGGCCTTGAGCGGTTGGGCCTCCTCCGGTGCGCCTATCATGACCTGCACACGCCGGCGTAGCTCAACTGGCAGAGCGTCCGCCTTGTAAGCGGAAGGTTCGGGGTTCGAGTCCCCGCGTCGGCTCCAGCAGTGTTCTTCGTACCTCAAGAGGGTTGTAGCCAGTGCGCGGCTGGGGTTGGCGGTCAGCTGCGTAGAAATGTCAGGACTTCGGCGTTGAAGGTCTGGGCGTGGGTGACGTTTAGTCCGTGGGGTGCGTCCTTGACGAGGACAAGTTTGCTGCCGTCGACGGCTTCGGCGGTGCGGCCGCCGCTGACCTCGAACGGCACGATCGCGTCGGAGTCGCCGTGGATGACGAGGGTCGGGATGGTGAACCCTTGGAGGTCGCCGCGGAAGTCGGTCTTGGTGAACGCCGTCGTGCAGTCGAGGGTGCCTTTCGGTGAAGCGGCTGCGGCGATCGCGGCGTTGTAGCGCCGCAGCGGTTCGCTGACCAGGTCGGTGCGGCCCCGGGCAGCGAAGAAGTTTGTAACGAATTGGTCGACGAAGGCCACGCGGTCGGCTCGGATGCCATCGTGAAACCCAGTGAGGGTAGCGTCGTCGATACCGCCCTCAGGGTTGTCGGCGGACTTGTACAGATAGGGCGGGACGGCGGCAGCAAACACGGCCTTGGCGACGCGCTCGGTGCCGTACCGGCCGACATAGCGGGCGACCTCGCCGCCGCCCATCGAGAACCCGACGAGGGTGACGCCGGTCAGGTCGAGGTGTCCGATGAGTTTGTGCAGGTCGGCGGCGAAAATGTCGTAACCGTACCCGTCCCAGGGCTGGGACGAGGCGCCGAATCCGCGCCGGTCGTAGGTGATCACCCGGTATCCGTCCTGGACCAGTGCGGGAACCTGGTGCTCCCAGGATCGGCCGGATAGCGGCCAGCCGTGGATGAGGATCACGGGCTGTCCCGAGCCGTGGTCCTCGTAGTAGAGCTCGATGGGGGCGCCGTTCTCTTCGCCGACGGTGACGCGTGCCATGGTGTGGCTCCTTTCCCGATGTGACATTACGGGCCCGTTTACAGTAGTTCTGAAGCTTTCGCCCGAACGCACCAAAATCGGGGGCGCATCAACTCCATGCGCACGGTCCCGCGCGCACCGTCCGTGGCCTCACCCAAGCTCTATCGGCAGCGTGCTCGTCGCACCCCACTTTCCCCAGATATCCCGTTCGCGGCCTGGAATCCACGTCACCGGCCGGGGCATCACCACCCACCCTATGACTGACCGGATCACGATCTTCACCATCGACTTCGACTTCCTGGACCGCTCACCGCACTCACCGGCGAGCGGTACTCGCAGCGTTCTACTCCTAACTCTGCCCCAGAGCCCACCGGACTGCCTGATGAGCCGCTGCAGCCCTCGGCGGCCCGTTGGGTCGAGCGCAACGGCAGCGACCGTGCTGCTCCGCTACGACGACGTCCGCTCAGGCCGCCGTCCATGTCTTGCCAGCGCGTGGATCGCTCCTGTGACGCGGTCAATAAAGCATCTTCGACCGCTGTACGGTATCCGACGAGGGTCTTGTATCGGCGGCGGGCTGCGATAATCAGCCGGGTTTCCGGCCGTTCCTGGGGCGTCTGGCGATGTAGACGCGAGCAGGGGGAACATTGCGCCAGATCGTCTCGCTGATCACAACCTCTTCGAAGCTGGCCCGAAGCTGCCGCAGTTGCCGACGGGCCGCTGGAGCCCACCGCGTCCAGGCATACGCAGCCTGGGTATAGGCGCCTCCGCTGGCCAGAGACTCGACGAGAGTGGCCAGCAGCGGCCGCTGTGTCGCCGACGGGGCGAAGGCGACCCACGGTAGCGTGCTGATGATCACGTCCGCGGATGGCGTACCCCGATCGACCAGGAACTTCGGCAGGTCCTTCGCCTCACCGCACACGACCTCGGCGTTTGGGTACCGCTTGGTCAGCAGCTCCGCCAAGGTCGGGTTGACCTCAACCGCAATGTGACGGCCTCGGCCGCCGAGGCGATGCTGGATCACGCCGGTGCACGCTCCGGTGCCCGCGCCAAGCTCTACAACCACCGGCTCACCGCTCTCGGGTATCGAGACGCTCAGCACCGTGGCCATCGCGGCGGAGCTGGGCGTCACTGCCGCGATCCCAGTGGGGTCGCGGAGGAACTCGCGCAGGAGCAGGGTGTCCATTACAAATGACCATTCTGCAGGTTCGGCGATGCGGGCGGCTGACCGCAGGGTTTTCGGACTGCGGTGCATCGGCCGCGGAACGCGGATGGAAATGAAGAGAGTCGTGTCGCCCTGACGAACGTTTTCAACGATGTATACGTAGAAGTCGATGTTCTGCTCGGCCTCATCAGCCTGGCGCGTTGAGCGCGGAGGTGATGAGCCTGGCGGTGAGGGTGATCTGGCGCGCTCACGTCGCCCGAGCCTAGTGTGTGCTACGCTTGCTACGGAGGTGGCAGGACGATGCCGAGGACCATTCCGCACCGGGAGCTGCGCAACAACAGCAGCGCCGTGCTCCGTGACGTGCAGGCCGGTGAGACGGTGTACGTCACCAACAACGGCGAGGTCGTCGCTGTTCTCGTACCGCCACCGCGGGCGGCTGGCGAGTCGCTGCGGATCCGGCGGGCCACGGTCCGCGGGGGGTTCGCCGACCTGGAGAGGACCCGGATCAAGGAGCCGGTTCAGGACGTTCTGGACGCGCTCCGCAGCGACCGGTGATCCTCTACATCGAGACGTCGGCGGCAGCGAAGCTGCTCGTAGACGAGCCTGCATCGAGCCGACTTGCGGTGCGGCTCGACAGTGCCGTAGCCGAGGATGACGCCCTGATTTCGAGCATCCTCCTGGAGACCGAGCTGCGCCGGCTGGCGGTCCGCGTCGACCTACCTCAGGTCGCCGTGACCCACCTGCTTGAGCGCTTCGACCTGGTCGAGACTGACCGCTCCCTCTACTGGGAGGCGGGACTGCTCCCGGGTCGACACCTCCGCAGCCTCGATGCGCTGCACCTCGCTGCTGCTCTGCGAGTCAGCGCCGACGTCATGGTGACCTACGACCGTCGGCAAGCCGACGCAGCCGATGCTGCCGGGTTGCCCGTCCTCGCGCCCTAGCCGGTACGCCCCAGGACTCGCCGAGGTCGGCGAGCGCCTCCCGGCGTTGGTCTCATCAGTCACTGCCGTCCCACAGTGGGGTGGGTGGATGTGTTGCGGACGTGCCACAGATGGCAACTTTGCGCGAGAATTGCAGTGGTGGCACCTCTGCATGCAGCGGCAGTCCTTCTCTAGGGTTCACGGACAGTGACGTCGTGTACGGCCGATGCTGATATCACGGTGCTGAGTTCAGGGAACGTGGAGATAACGATCCAGGCGGTGGAGGGAAGACGACACGCCCGCGGGCGGCCACCGCCCGAGATCCGGATCACGATGCGGCAACACGAGTGTCCCGGGTCCGCTGTTCGCGCGGCCACGAGCATGTCGCCGCGCCGCCCTACGGGGTGTCTTGGTCCCCGTGCAGCTACGGGCCCAATCCGCGCTCTGGTGGTGTACCTGCTGGTCTACCAACACGTCCCGGTGGGGCGCTGCGTGGAGTTGATCGGCCCCGCCGGGCACAAGCGCTACGTCCTTCGGCCTCCACCGAGGACTACACCGCCTTCTACCCTGGGCGGGCCCTGTTCCGGCTGCACGTCACCGTCGCGTCGGCTCGCCGGATCCTGGCTCTGCTCGGGCGGTGACTCGTGCCGATCGTGCTTCACATCGCTGGCTCAGCGGCATGACATCACATGTGACGCGAACTCACGTCTACCGGAGGTACTGTGACCACTGGAGTGATCGTGGTTAACACTGAAGTAGCTGTTAGAAGCCATGGTCAACGCGGATGGGGAGCCTTGTAAGCGGAAGGTTCGGGGTTCGGGTCCCCGCGTCGGCTCCACTCTCACCAGGGAGAACGCCTTGCTGTCGCAGCCGTTGACGACTCCTCGAACCGATCCCTGCCGATTAGCCCTGAGCCGGCGAGGCTGCGGCTGATGACCCGGTCGGGGCCGTACCCTGAGCCTGTGGACGAGCGGTCGCTGTGGGAGGGCAGGACATTGCGGGAGTGGCTGCCGGTTGCCGTCGAGGACGTGGTTCGGGCGGCAGCGCCGCGACGGATCGTGCTCTTCGGTTCGGTGGCTTGCGGCGATGAGGGTCCAGACAGCGACCTCGACCTGCTCGTGGTCTTCGACCGGATCGACCCGGCGGACCGAACGCGGCTGATCAGCTCGATCCGGCGTGCCATCAGCGCACGGGCGCCGATCGATGTCTTCGTGACCGACCTCACCGAGTACGAACGCCGCAAGGACGTCATCGGATCGATGGCCTACTGGCCCGCCCGCGAGGGTGAAGTCGTGTATGAACGCGCCTCGTGACGGCTCGGCCGCGCGGCCGTGGCTGGTGCAGGCGGCCGAGGACCTCGCCACCGCGCGGCGCCTGGTCGATGACGGTGAGTCACCGCCTCGGCTGGCGGCCTTTTCGCGCACCTCGCGGCCGAGAAGGCGCTGAAGGGTGCGCTCATCGCGCGCGGCATCGCGACCCGCAAGATTCATGACCTGGTCGAGCTGCAGTCGTCGCTCATCTCGGACGACGCAGTGACTGTCTCGTCCAACGACATCGACGTTCTCGTGCCGTGGAACATCGCCGGCCGCTACCCGGCCGACCTCGGTGATCCCGGCCCCGAGACAGCAGCATCGGCGGTGGACGCCGCCGGGCGCATCGTGGATGCCCTGAGCCGACGGGTTCTCCCGGGCGGCTGAGTCCAGCTGCAGGCGTTGCGGTAGGTGATGGCCGATCGCATCCCGGGCGGGCGTTGACCCTGTCGTCGAGGCACTCCGACGGACTTCCGGAGGCGACCACTCCCCCCCACGTCGACTCCGCGTCCCGTCAACGAGCACGTCCCGTCAACGAGAATCCATAGGCACTCATCTGCTCACTCAACGTGTGGTCATGCCGCTGTCCGTGCGCGGGCGCCGACGCAAGCATGATCATCCAGCAAGGACGCCGACATCGCGCACTCGACGCCGCGATCGGGGAGCTGGTTGCCCTTTGAGATCCTCGGGTCGGGACCACCTCGGTGCGGATGATCATCGCTGAGATCGGGGTGGGCATGTCCGGGTTCCCCACCTGGGCCCGTTTTGTCCCCGGGGTCAAGGAATCGGCGGGCGAGAAGAAAGCCATCGTCGCGCCGTAACCCGTCACGGGAGGTCGCGGTGCCGTTTCCGACGCTAGCGGCTCGGTCACAGTCATCCCACAGACGTAGAAACCTCCCGGGCTACATCATCTGATTTAGTGGAATTACGTAACCTGGGGGTATGCGGAAATAACCTGTGGAGATGATGACCGCCCCCTGCGTGTGCGGCATCATGGATAAGCAGGAGGGATCATCCACAGGCGAACACGAGGGTGGTCCTGACAGGGAGGGAAAATCATGGCAGTTATGCATTACCAGACGAGGGACGGGCTCGCTGACTACGGCTTCTCAATTGATTTCGAGCCGGACGGAGGCTGGCGAGTATACATCATCTTCTGGCCCTTCCATCAGGGCCACGACGACGGTCAGTCATTGCCCTATCAATCTACCGACGCTAACGGACGCCGCTATGTGGACTGGCACGCGAAGCTCGATAACCTGGGAGACGCAAAAACGGTTGCCGCGCTCTGGGCCGAGGTGGCTCAGCGTTACCAGCGCACCCAAGAACAAAGCGCGCTCTATGTCGAGCTGATCGAGCGTTACCAACGCACCCAAGAACGAAGAAGGGCCACCCTAGCCAGCCCAGATCGTCTCGGTGATGCGGTCAGCGCTGGTGGGGCAGGCCCCGAACACCAGGACCGCGGTCCCGCCATCCCACACCCCAGGGTCACGACAGAGTCGTTAAGCGATCTTCAAGAGAGCGAACTGAGCACGTTATCATGAGGGATCCGTCCTGGAGTGGTGGAGGGTTGTGGCGGCCAGTGCTCCAGGACGCAGAGCTGGTGGGCGCTGCCGCTGATCTGCCCATCACTCGACAACGCAACAGTGCTTTGGTATCGGCCACCAGTTAGTCACCGGGCCGGGGGCTGGACGAGCCCGGTTTGGTAGGCAGCGATCACCGCTTGTGCTTTCTCTCGGACTCCGAGTTTCGTCATCACGTGGGCAAGGTGTGTTTTCGCGGTGGCTTCGCTGATGACCAGCTTTCTGGCGACGTCGGCGTTGGACAGACCTTGGGCCAGAAGGATGAGCACTTCCCGTTCGCGGGGGGTCAGCTGGGCCATCTCCGCCGGGGTGGGTGTGTGCTGCTCAGGTCGGGCGGCGAACTCGTCGATAAGCCGGCGGGTGACGGCGGGATCCAGCCAGGCTTCGCCGGCGGCCACCGCGCGGATCGCGGCGACGATCTCGGTGGGCGCGGCATCTTTGAGGAGGAAACCCGAGGCGCCGGCCCGCAGCGCCGCATAGACAGCCTCATCGATGTGGAAGGTCGTGAGGATGATAACCCCAATGACCTGACCGTTCTGCGCAGTCAGACCCTCATCGATCACAGCACGGGTCGCTTCGACGCCGTCAGTGCCCGGCATGCGCACGTCCATGAGGACCACGTCCGGACGCTGGGCGCGGAGCTGGGTAAGGGCCTCCTGACCATCGGCGGCTTCGGCGACGATGGTGATGTCTTCCTCGGTGCTGACCAGCATTGCTATGCCGGCTCGTACCAGCTGCTGGTCATCGACTACCACGACTCGGATCACGCTGACGTTCCCTTGATCCTCAGCCCTGGGTGGAGGCGCGTGGCACGGTAATAGACGAGATCCCAGGGGCAGCAGGCGCAGCGAGATGGCGCCCTGCATGCAAGTACCCACCGATCTCTCCTGGTCTGACATGGCTAATGCTTCGTCCCACCCGCAGCTTCGGCACCTCGACGTCCTCCCGTCCGCAGATCCAAAATCAGCAACCACACGAAGGAGGACGAGCAACGCCCGGTAAGTACGTCATGCCTAACCCCGATCGTGTGAACCCTGTGTGGCGAGGGAGACCTGGCGGCAGTGAAGGTCGCCCGGCTCGGGGAGACCGTTGGCCGGGTTCTCGAGGAGACCGGCCTGTCCGAGGAGGAGCTGGCGCAGAGCCGCCGCTACGAGCACATGGAGGCAGTGGCCCGTCGGCGTCGGTAACAGCTAGCGGCCGCGCCCGATACAACGGGTAGGCCGTTCGCTGCGGTTGGGGGGTTGGACCGCTTGGTCAAGCGGTCCAAGACACACGGTGCATGCGCTGCCGCGGTAGGCGGTGCTCGGCGGCCACGGTTCAACCGACAACTCAACTTGGGGGGACACCATGCGACGAGTCATCATTCGATCTCTGGCGACCACTGCCGTGCTCAGCGGAATTATTCTCACTGGCGCTGGCGTGGCCGCTGCTGATCCGGGACGTCCGACCGGCGGCGACAACTCATCAGCTGAACCAACCTGCGGGTCCTCCGATCTTGATTTCAAGAACGGCTGCTTCCTCGGTTGGGGCCATTTCTTCAAGTAGTCGAGGTCCGACCCGTGTCGACGCTGACCGGTGTCTGTCGTTGAGACACCCCAGTAGCCGAGTTAGGCCAGACATCGACAGACGGCCCCATCCGTACCTAGCGGGTGGGGCCGTCTGTCGGGGGCCGGGTCGCGCCTCCTTCGCCACCTCAGTCGCCGTGGTCACGGGCGAAGACGACGATGCTGTTCGCGGGGATCGTGATGCGCGCCGACTGGTCCATGCCGTGCATCGGCCCGCCATCGGCATCGACGCCACCCGGGTTGCCCTGGGCCCGCGGGTTCGGGAAGTGGTCGTAGACGTCGCTGTTGAACACTTCGTGCCAGTGGCCGGGCCCGGGAAAGCCAAGTGCGTAGCTGTGGTCCGGGAAGCTCTGTTCGCGGAGGCTCACGATGATGACCACGTCCCGGCCCATGCCGGGGAGCCACCGATGGTAGGCGAGCACGCGGTTGACGTTGTCGGTGTGGTAGGCGTTCACGGGTTCGGACCGCAGCGCCGGATGACGTCGCCGCAGCCAGATGAGGTCGCGGGTGAACCGGTGGAAGTCGCTCATGTGGCGGTCGCGCCCCTCTAGCCCGGCCCACCAGATGAAGCGATTGGCGCGGTGTGGATCGTCGGACCACCACTTGTCTTCCAGGAACTCCTGGCCCATGAACAGCATTGGCACACCAGGCGCGGTAAGCAGTACCCCGGTCGCCACCCGCGACCGACTGCGGGCCAGCCATGACCGGGTGTTGTCCCAGTGGGCCAACTGGGGGATGCGGGGGTAGCGGTGGTCGCCGTCGAGGTCGAGGAGCAGGTCGTGGTTCTCGATGCAGTTGTAGGCCCGCCACGCCTCGGAAACGTTGACCGGGCGGTGCAGACCGGTACGGAGTCGCCCGATGTCGACGCTCGCGTCGCCGCCACCCGCCGCCTGCCGGAGCACCTCACGCACGGAATCGCGCAGGCCGTCGGCGTAGCCGAGGTCGAAGCCCATACCCGCGTTGCCGAACGGCGGCGACACCGCTTTCCAGCGGTGCTCACCCCAGTATTCCGCGATGAGTGCCGCG
>JBOHFU010000120.1:2705-8600 GCA_050699675.1 Pseudonocardiaceae bacterium | reverse complement strand
GCAGCAGGAACTGCACCAGATGCTCGCCGACAGTGATGACGACATCGCCAATAACCTGTGGAGCGCCAACGGCGGCCCCGCCATCGTGACCAGGATGGTCGGCCTGCTCGGGCTCACCGGCACCCAGCCGCCCGAGAATCCCAGCAGGTGGGGCAACACGCTGATCACACCGCAGGACATGGTGACCGTATACCGCTACATCACCGACCAGCTGTCCTACCCCGCCCAGGACCTCCTGCTTGGTGCCCTGACAGACGCCCCGCAGATCGCCGCGGATGGCTTCGACCAGCACTTCGGCATCCCAGAAGGGATGCCGAACACCACCTGGGCGGTCAAGCAGGGCTGGGGAACCAGCGGCTCCCAAGCGGTGATGAACAGCACCGGCCTGGTCGGAGCGGGTTTGCGCTACGTAGTGGTGGTGCTGGTGTCCGGGCCGGCACACTCGTACTCCACGGTGCCCGCAGTGGTCACCGCCGGAGCCCGAGCCCTGGCGGACTCGCTCGGCGTAGCCGAGTCATAGACCTTAGGACAGTTTCGGGTCGAAGGGTTCGGTGCCCAGAGCGAGCGAGACGGTGCCCAGGTCGCCGTGGGTGTTGAGGTAGGCCAGCTCTCGGGACAGGTCGCCGACGCCGTTGCTTCCGGGCAGCGGCACCACTGACAGGGTGCTGAGTACACCCAGGGCCTTGCCATCGTTGGACAAGAAGGCGCTGCCTGAGTCGCCGGGGATGCCGGGCGAGACGGTGTAGCAATTGTGCGACCAGCCATCGCCTCCGTCGCCAGCGCTGACCCCCGTCTTCGGGGACAGCGTGGTGATCCCGCCCCGCAACGGCGAGTTGCCGTAGGTCAACACCCGGTCGCCGATCGCGAGGGAATCGGTGCTGATGCCGGTTGGCCCGCCCCAGTGCGGCACGCTCGGGTTGACCTTGTCCCGATCGGCTGGATCGATTTTGACCAGCGCGAAGTCGTTGAACGCGCAGGCGTTGGTGTCCGTCTCCTCGCGCTGAGCCATGGTGATCCACGAGCTGTATGCCAGCGTGCCCGGCTTGCTGGCCCCTTCGATGGCGACCGGCGTGCCCAGCGGCTTACTTTCCGAGGTGCAGCCGCTGGTCTCGGTCGCGGCTCCGGTACCGGCGCAGTGCGCGGCCTGCCCGATGAAGACGTCGGTTGCGTTGTAGAAGACGAAGTTGGAGGTGCACTGGCCGCCCTCGGTGTCGGTCATCACCCCGGGGTGAACGGCGGCCTGCGCGGCGGGCGCCCAGACCGGGACCGCAGCCGAGGCGGTGCCGGCCCCGGGCAGCAGCACAGCCACCAAGGCGACCGCGGCGCCAGCGACAACGGTGACGATCGCGCGGCGGGGGCCATCCACGATGCAGTGGTGCATGCGAGCTTTCCTCTCGTTCGATCCCGACTCCAGATCTGTCACCATTCGCGCCACGGGGAGTGAGAGTATCCCGCTCGCCGGTCGGGGTCGCAGCGGCCCGCTGGTGTGCCGGCATTCGTCCATCTGGGCTGCTGAGATCGCGATCCCGTCCTGGATGGGTCAGGGACCAAGGGCCCCGTATCAGGAAGGCCCCGGCGGTGCTCTTACTCACACCACACCTCGCTCTCAGAAGGGAAGTCGCGATGTTCACGTACCGGTTCTGGCAGTTGACGAGCGAGCGAGCCGTCAAGACCTTCGCGCAGAGCCTTGTGGCGATCTTGAGCGCCACCGGCGTCGGGCTACTCACCGCCCCGTGGAGTACAGCGCTGTCGACCGCGGGCATGGCCGCATTGCTGTCCGTGCTGACCTCGATGGCGTCGGCGCCGGTGGGCGAATCCGACACTCCCAGCCTGCTGCCCTCCGCCTCGACGTCCCCACCTCCGGCGGCCAAGACATCCGTCACAGCGCCCTAGCTCGTCATGATGACTCGTCTGTCGTCACCGGCCGAGGACCTGAAAGACCACGACGAGGTGGTCGTGATCGGCTCCGGCTACGGCGGGGCGATCGCCGCTTCCCGGCTGTCCCGCGCCGGCAGGCAGGTGTGCCTGCTGGATCGGGGCAGGAGCTGCAGCCGGGCGGGTACCTGGACACCGGTCCGGAAGTCCTGGATGAGATGCAGATCGACTTTCCGGACCATCAGGTCGGGTAGCGCACCGCGCTGTATGAAGCTGTCCAACGAGGAAGGCCGGCATTACTATTTTGTCGGGTTCAAGAACATCCACGACGATCGGGGGCTTGGATCTATGGAGGGATACCACGACCCTCTACGTCATGGTGTATGAGGGCGACAACGATGCCGGGCAGGTGGCGGTCACGGGAGTCCTGACGATCCGCCCCGAGGACTTCATGCCCCAACTCACCACGATGAAGGTCATCAACGCCACCAGCGCGCAGCAGCGGCTGGCGGCGACGGCGCGTTTCGGGCAGTTCTTCGCAGGCGCCCTGTTCGACGTCGACTGCATATTCGGCAAGCGCGCTGCGCTTGACGTGTACCCTCTCATCCTCGAGCACCTGGAATCGACCAGGTAAAGGAGCCGATCGTGGCCGCACCTACCGACCCGCGCCAGTCTTCCCGCCACAGCGAAGAAGGTGCTGGTTGGCGCAGCTGCACCGGGCCAGGCACCTGGAAGGATGATGTGCCTGAAGGGACGAAGTCGCTGTCCTGGCTGCGACCGTCGACACTGTGGCAGTCGCGCAACGACTTCATCGCAAGAATCATCGCCGACCCCACGGCTGCGGCTCGGGCCCGGTGGGTCAAGCTCGCCCGGCAGCGCGCCGAAGAAGCAGGCGCACACTCGGACTTCGTCATCTCCCGCTCCGCGGGCGACACCGTTTCCGTGCTCATCATCGGGGATACCGGCGAAGGCGATAATTCACAGTACGCGGTCGCTGGCCCGTTGGTCGACATGTCGAAGAATGCGGACTTCGCGGTCATCTGCAGCGACGTGGTCTATCCCACCGGCGACCTCGATGACTACGGCCGCGCGTTTCACCACCCCTACCGGAACCTCAAAGTACCCGTCTATGCAGTGCCGGGAAACCACGACTGGTACGACGGCCTGCATGGCTTCATGCACTACTTCTGCAGGTTGGACGATGCCGGGTACCGACCTGATTTCGGTCGTGGCCCGGCGGCTCTGCTGGCCGGACTGCTATGGCGCCGGTCGTCGCAGGCTCGTGCACAGACCGATCCAGCCGCCAATGGTATCGTTGGCAAAGAACTTCCGCCGCCAAACCCACTCCAGCCGGCGCCGTACTTCGCAATCGACGCGGGCCCTGTGCGGTTCGTCGGGATCGACATCGGAATCACCGGCGAGATGGACGAGGATCAATACCACTGGTTGAAGCGGGTTTCCTTTGACGCTGCCGAGCGTCCCAAGATCTTGCTCACCGGCAAACCGATCTACGTCGACAACGAGCATCACCCGGGACGTGTCGTGGGGACGACGGAGACTGTCGATGACATCGTCACCGACCCGCGGGCGAACTACGTGATGGCGATTGGTGGCGACGTCCACAACTACCAGCGCTACCCCGTCCCCGTGGCGGGCGGGCGGACGATCCAGTACGTCGTCAGTGGTGGGGGCGGCGCATACCTGCATGCCACCCATCGCATTCCGCCGGTGAACGTCAACGGGGTCAATGAGTCGACGTTCCGCTGCTACCCGCTGCGCCGCGACTCACTGGCACGGTTCTCGCAGGTCATCGACGGAAGGCTGTCCAGGGGTTTCGGAAGGATCACCATCGATGCGCCGGCGGCGGGCAGATACTACGAACAACGAGGCGTCACCACCTCCCGGTCCAACCGGCCTGTCGCCGAACGGCTCTCACTCCCCGAGAGGATCAGGGCCGCGGTGCTACAACGCATCCCGGCGGGCCGCTTCTTCCATCGGATGGGCTCCGAAGTGTTCGACTTCGACGAACCACCGTTCTTCAAGCAATTCTTGCGCATCGACGCCAACACCGAACAGATCACAGTCTCCTGTTTCGGCGTCACCGGATGCGCGGACACGGAGCACGCGCCACCCGTTGAGGATCGATTCACCATCGCGTTGTACCGGGATGCAGCTCAGCCGCTAGACGTAGCCCGCGATTCAAGATAGACGATGGCGGGCTACGACACCGGGGTGCTGACCCTGCGCGTCCCTGTCGCCGAGAAGGCCAAGCCCCGCAAGATCGAGATCACGGGGGCGGCGGGACCAAGGTAATCGGCTGCTCAATATTCACAGGAGCGCAGCGCGCTGCGCGACCGAGTCCAAGCATGCCGCGTCCACCGACCTGGGACTTGTGGGCCGACTGAGGGTCGTGGCGTAGGTGCGCCGCCAGGTGTGGCGGTCATCCACCGAGTCCGACCTCGGCGGGTACGCACGGAACCGTCGCTGCGCGACCTCCTACGGCCGCTCTGGACAGGCTCTGGGTGGTGAAGGGTCCGACCCCTTGTATCGAGTGTGGGGAGGACCGGCGAGTTACCCCTACAGCCCCACGGGAGGGCTGAGCAATGGGCGACCAGTGGACAGAGCGGGACCGGGCACGGCAGCAGCCATTTGTAACCAATCCTCGCTCCGGACCGATAAGCAGGTTGACACGGCCGCCAGGGGAGGAATGATGTAGATCGAGGGGCGTACCGACACGGTTAGCTCCGATGAGACGTTAGCGGCGATCGCCCACGTCGGGTTCGTCGCCTGCTTTTAACATGGGCAACGGCGAAAGAGATTGAGTTTCGAGCCCGCCGCCAACGCTCAGAGCAAAACGCCATACGCGACGCGAACTCTGTGGTGTCCACGCGCCAGCAAACCGAGTTCAAGAAGCTGCGCGCCGTGGTAGCAGACCGCGATTAATCGATCCCACCTGCAAACGGCCTCGGCCAGTCGAATGCGGTGGACCAACTCCGTCGTGGCAGGTCACGTTCGCATCATCACATCCACTAAGGAAAAAGTCATGAAAAACCCCAACCATAAACCAAGCAAGTGGCGGCAACTTGGCGCTAGCGGCAAAGTCGTCAAAAGCGCCGTTGAGCGACACCAGCGGAATTCTAGCTGTATCTGCAAATCGGTCAGCCAAAATACATCAATATTGTCGAGGGCATACTATTGCGACTCATGCAACTCGCGAATAAAGTGATTATCTTCCGCAGTCGGGAAGGGGAGGGCGGCCAAGCCGTCGTGGCGGGAGGCATTGGTCGAGTCGTGGTCGAAGCGGGTGGCGAGGGTGACTGGGTCGTCCTGGGCCGGGGGTGCTCGTCGGTGTAGGTCAGCTCGGCCCCGACTCGGCGGAGGTGTCGGACGAGGTAAGCGGCGAGCATGTAGATCAGCACGTGGGCGCGGACACGGTCTTGCAGCGGGTCCTCTACCGTCCACCCAGCGCGTCGGGCGAAACCGCCAGGTCGCCTCAGCTACCATCAGCGCGAGGGGCCGTTAGCTCAATGGGTAGAGCTGCAGACTTTTAATCTGTAGGTTCTGGGTTCGAGCCCCAGGCGGCCCACTCACTCCCACAGTACCTCCGATCAGGAGCGGAGTGGATCGTGAAGATCATATCCGTGGACCTGTTGTGGATCTTTGTCCATCGGCTTGTCCATTTTCGTGGGCTACGCTCCGCCGCATGGCTCGCAGGAAGCAGGCTTCGAAAGACCTCACCAGCATCCGCCAGCGCGGTGGCACCTATCAGATCCGGGTCTCAGCCGGGTATGACCCGGTGACGGGTCGCCAGCTCATGCTCAGTGGCTCGGCCGACACCGAGGACGCCGCGATCGTGATCCGTGACCGGCTGCGTCAGCAGGTGCGCGACGACACCGCGGCCCGGACCAACGTCACCCTTGGCTACCTGCTCGATACGTGGCTGCCACGGCACCAAGTCGAAGACGGTACCCGCGCCAGCTACCAGCTGCTGATCGAGCGGTTCATCCGCCCGGCGCTGGG
>JBOHFU010000120.1:0-2605 GCA_050699675.1 Pseudonocardiaceae bacterium | reverse complement strand
CACCAAGACCCACCAAATGCGGGTGATCAAACTCGACCAGGACACGATCGCCGTCCTCAACGACCACAAGCAGCGCGCGCAGCGCCGCTGCACCGAACTCGGCACCACACTCGACAACGACGCCTTCCTGTTCTCCTACGTCCCCGACTATCGGCGGCACTGCGATCCGGACGCCATCACCCACCGGTACTCGAAGATGACCGCCGCGCTCGGCATCGACACCCACCTGCATGCGCTGCGGCACTACAGCGCAACCGAGTTACTCGCCGGTGGGGTCGACCTGCGCACCGTGGCGGGCCGGCTCGGCCACGGTGGCGGCAGAGCCACGACGCTCAAGGTCTACGCCGCCTGGGTCGCCGGTGCCGACACCAAAGCCGCAGACCTCATCGCCTCCCGGTTACCGCGCCCACCGCAAGTGCGCAATCAACAAGGCTAGCGCGGCAGGATTCGAACCTGCGACACACGGTTTAGTGCTTACTCGTTCCTCGGGCATGGGCGTTGCTGTGCCACCCGATCGGGAGGCAGGACGGTGGGGCCGACAGCTGAGGTCTGCATCGTTGCTCTGCTGCCGACGATCACGGGGTGGAAGGTCTTGGTCGAAGTGTGGTATCAAATCCACCGTGGGTTGCGCTGAAGTGCTGAGGGTTTGATGCAGGAGGCTTGTGATGGCGGGGTTGCGGAGGGACCGCCTGGCGGCGTTGCCTGCCACCTTCACGACCGGACAGGCGGAGCTGGCGGGGTTGTGGCGTCGCGACCTGTACATGTTGCGTGATGACGGCGTGGTCAGCGAGATCTCGCGTGGGGTCTATCGCAAGGCGGAGGCGCCGGAGAGCGCTCATCTTG
This sequence comes from Pseudonocardiaceae bacterium, assembly GCA_050699675.1. Lineage (GTDB taxonomy): Bacteria > Actinomycetota > Actinomycetes > Mycobacteriales > Pseudonocardiaceae. Next base: position 1,762 of record JBOHFU010000120.1, on the reverse strand, counting down.
ATCTCTTGGCGGTGGCGCATCGCGCGCCGTCGGCTGTGGTGTGTCTGATCTCAGCGCTGACGTTGCATGAGCTGACTGACGACGTCCCGGCTGTCGTGCAGATCGCAGTGCCACGGGGAACCTATCGCCCGCGGATTACGTATCCGCCGACCGAGGTGTCGGAGTTCGACCCGCGCACCTTCGACCTCGGTGTCCAAGAGCGTGAGGTCGCGCCGGGGGAGCGAGTGCGGATCTACGGGCCGGCCCGCTCGGTCGTGGACGTGATGCGGCTGCGGCACCGGGTGGGGGACCCGGCGGCGCTGCGGGCGCTGCGGCACTGGGTCCAACGGCCCGAGGCGGATCTGGCCGAGTTGCTCGACTACGCGCGCGCTCTCGACGTGGAGGGTCCGGTGCGTCAGGCCGTCGAGGCGGTGCTGAGCTGATGTCGCCCCACCAGAGTCGTGGCACGACCGCCGGGCGGGTGTTCAACGACCTGCGCAACATGGCCCGGCGCGAAGGGCGCTCTACTGACGAGCTGCTCGTCTTCTACGTCTTGGAACGGTTTCTGCACCGGGTGAGCCGCTCGCCCTACGCTGATCAGTTGGTGCTCAAGGGCGGGATGCTTCTCGCGGTGCTCGACGCTCGGCGCAGCACACGTGACGCGGACTTGTTGGCGTTGGAGCTGGACCGCGACGAGCAGCGCGTCGCGGCGTGGGTGCGTGAGATCGCGTCGGCCGATATCGACGATGGTGTCGTCTTTGCGGTCGACCGTCTGCGTTCGCAGCAGATCCGCGAGGGCGATCTCTACCCTGGGGTGCGTATCATTGTGCCTGCGGCTATCGGCAAGGCTCGTCTCAATTTCGTTCTGGACGTGAATTTCGGTGATCCGGTGACGCCCGGTGCGATCCGCGCCGATTTCCCACAACTGCTCGACGAGAGCACCTTCCCGATGTGGGCATATCCGGTCGAGACGGTCGTGGCCGAGAAGCTCAGCACCATGATCACGCTCGGCGACCTCAATACCCGCGATCGCGATTGGGCCGACCTCTGGCGCCTGACGTGCGCTCACGATATGAGTGGTCGCGTCTTGCGCGCTGCTCTGGAACGGACTTCTACGTACCGCCGGATTGCGCTACGGCCCCTGTCTCAAATAGTAGTTCGGTTGCCGCAACTACGGCAGAGCTCGTACACGGCGTGGCGGCGGCGCCAGAGGGCAGAGGCGCTCGCCTATCCCGGGGACTTCGCCGAAGTCGTGCGACACGTGATCCTGTTCGCTGACCCGCTGATCTCCGATCAGGTCGGAGATCAGCGCTGGCGTGCCGTCGACCGGGTATGGACCGCCGCCGACCACGCCAAGTAAGGCGCAGACAGCCCGCCCACACTCTGTGCCTCTTTGAGACTTTGATCAGCCGGTGGCGATGCAGCGCGACCGGCTGATCTGGTGACTATGGCCCTCCATGATGCCGTCTGGGCAGCCGTCCGTGACTCAGCGGAAAGCCTCGGCTGCCAGACGCTCAGCTCAGCGGTGCGCTCAGATTGACCATGGACAAGAGATGAGACACGCACGTCGACCGTGCTGGCCCGCCCCTTGCCGACGGGCCAGCTCCACCGAGCATCCGAGGGGTGGGCAGCGGACTTAAACAGTCCCATCCGCACCACACTCGACATCCCGTGGATCGCTAAGTGGCGGTTCGCGGACTGCATCTCCGCAAGTCAAAGACCTGCGCCCCCGGAAGGATTCGAACCTGCGACACACGGTTTAGGAAGAGCCGCGACGCTGTCC
>JBOHFU010000119.1:0-8635 GCA_050699675.1 Pseudonocardiaceae bacterium | reverse complement strand
CTCACCGCCGTCGCCGTGGCCGGGCTGGCGCTGCACGACATGGTCAAGGCAATAGACCCCGCGGCGGTGCTCGACGCGGTGCGGGTGGAACGCAAGGAGGGTGGCAAGACGGGGCTGTGGACGCGTCAGGAGGACCGATGACAACGACGACCCGCCGCGCTGTGGTGGTGGTGGCCTCCAACCGTGCGGCCGCCGGTGTGTACCCGGACCGCACCGGTCCCGTCATCGTCGGCTGGCTGTCCGAGCGTGGCTACCAGACCCCGGATCCCGTGGTGGTACCCGACGGCTCGCCGGTGCGTGACGCCGTGGCGGTGGCAGTCGCCGACGCGGTCGACGTCGTACTGACCACGGGCGGCACCGGGATCAGCCCCACCGACCGCACCCCGGAGGCCACCGCGCCACTGCTGGACCGGAGCCTGCCTGGGTTGGCCGACGCGATCCGCTCAGCCGGACTGCCTCGGGTGCCGACCGCGGTGCTCTCTCGCGGGCTGGCGGGAGTGGCTGGCCGCACACTGGTGGTGAACCTGCCAGGCTCCACCGGGGGGGTGCGGGATGGCCTGGGTGTCCTCGACCGGGTGCTTGATCACGCGGTCGAGCAACTGCACGGCGCAGACCACGTCGGTAGCGGAACCGGCCAGCCGGCTTTGTCCGGGCACGAACCCAGCCACGAACCTAGCCACGAGCCCAGCCACCACGAGGCTGTCTCCGCTCCTGCTGGGCCCCTAGCTTCGAGCGCAGTGCTTCGCGCGGTGGTCACCGAAGATCCGCTGGACGTCGAGGAGCACGCCCGGTTGGTAGCCCGCCCCGACGCCGGCGCTGTGGTGAGCTTCTCCGGCGTGGTCCGCGACCATGACGGTGGCCGGGGAGTCCGCGCGCTGGAGTACTCCAGCCATCCCGGCGCCTGCGACGTGATCACACGAGTGGCGGCCCAGGTCGCCGCGACGCATCCAGATGTGCACGCACTGGCCGTCAGTCACCGGATCGGACCGCTGGCGATCGGCGACTCTGCCCTGGTCTGCGCGGTGTCCGCGGCCCACCGCGCGGAGGCCTTCACGGCCTGCGCAGCGCTGGTCGACGAGGTCAAGCTGCAGCTGCCCATCTGGAAGCGGCAGGAGTTCGCCGACGGCTCGGAGGAATGGGTCAACTGCCCCTGACACGCCTGTCCTTGAGACCCCCGACGGCCAGTGCCGGTTTCAGCCGCCAGCGAACGGTGGCAGTACGTCCAGCTCGGCACCGGGTCGTAGCGGCGTAGCGCGGTCCCGCACCGCGACCGAATCAAGCAGGAAGCTGCAGGCGGCCAACACCTTGCGCAGTGCGTCCCCGTGCCGGCTGGCGATCGTTTCCAGAGCGTCGGCAACCGTGGCGCCGTCGCCGATGTCGACGTCCTCGCTCGGCAAGCCCGCAGCGGCACGTGCCGCCGCGAAGTACCGCACGGTCACCACCGTGGCGCCTCCCATCGCGCTCGCACACTGGTCGTCACCCTGGAAGAACGGGGCAGGAGCGTAGCCCAAGGTCTGCTCGAAGGCGCGGCGCAACACCGGCTTGCCGCCGGTGAGTCGGACGTTTCGCACCCGGATGCCTTGCGCCATAGGGGTCATCTGCATCAGATTACCTGTGACGCGCTCAACTTGGTATCCGAACGCGTTTACCCCGCTGGGGTAACCGATTGCCGACCGCGGCGAGTCTTTGCTTTTATTTGATTTTTACCGGCTTTTAACCGCATATGCGAAATACCTCATGGATTAATTCCGCAAAACGAGAATTTCATCGATCAGGTCTGCGGGAGCTAAGCGGACGCACCGGGCAGGAGAGCTGGACACGCGGGATCAGTGGCGGGTGAGTTCCTGGCGCGCGACGGTGCGCAGGTGCACCTCGTCGGGGCCGTCGGCGAAGCGCAGCGCCCGGGCCCAGGCGTAGAAGGACGCGAGCGGGAAGTCGTCGGACATCGCCGCGCCACCGTGGATCTGCATCGCCCGGTCGATCACCGCGCAGGCCATCCGGGGGACTACCACCTTGATCCCGGCGATCTCCGTCGCGGCGTTCTTGGCCCCGCCATGCTGGTCGATCAGCCAGGCGGTCTTGAGTACCAGCAGCCGGGCCTGCTCCACTTCGAGGCGGGACAGCGCGATCTGCTCGTGGACCACCCCTTGGTCAGACAGTGGACCGCCGAACGCGTGCCGGGACCGGGCGCGCTGGACCATCAGCGAGATGGCCCGTTCGGCCATCCCGATCAGCCGCATGCAGTGGTGGACGCGGCCGGGGCCCAGCCGAGCCTGTGCGATGGAGAATCCGTCGCCCTCGGCGCCCAGCAGGTTCGATGCCGGCACCCGCACGTCGGTGAAGACGATCTCGGAGTGCCCGTGCTGGTCGGAGTACCCGAAGGTCGGCAGGTGCCGCACGATCTCGACCCCGTCGGAGTCCCGGGGCACCAGGATCATCGACTGCTGCCGGTGCGCGGCGGCATCAGGGTTGGTCTTGCCCATCAGGATGAAGACCGCGCAGCGCTCGTCGGCGGTGCCGGAGATCCACCACTTGTGCCCGTTGATGAGGTAGTCGCCGCCGTCGCGGCGGATCGAGGTGGTGATGTTGGTGGCGTCGGAGCTGGCCACCTCGGGCTCGGTCATCGCGAACGCCGATCGGATCTGACCGGCCAGCAGCGGTTCGAGCCATTGGTTGCGCTGCTCGTCGGTGCCGAACAGGTGCAGTATCTCCATGTTCCCGGTGTCCGGCGCCTGGCAGTTGATCGCCTCGGGGGCGATCGTGGGTGACCAGCCCGAGACCTCGGCGACCGGCGCATAGTCCAGGGTGGACAGCCCGGACACGGCGGGCAGGAACAGGTTCCACAGACCGCGGGAACGCGCATCGGCCTTGAGCTCCTCGACCACCGGCGGCAACTGGTGCTCGGCGGGGGTGCCACGGCGCTGCGCCCGCCAGCTGTCGTAGACCGGCTCGGCTGGGAGCACCCGCCCGTACAGGAACTGCTGCATCCGTTTCGTGTAATCGGCCGCCCGCGGGCTGGGGGAGAAGTCCACGCTGCGCGACTCTGCCACTACTCCGGCGGATCGGGGAGCCCATATTTCTTTTTCCTCAGCTGCGGAGGTAGCCTTCCCCGCGTGCCGCACTATCGGATATCAGAGATCGCTGAGCTGTTCGGTGTAAGCGATGACACCGTTCGGCGCTGGGCCGATTCCGGGCAACTGACCCCGATCCGGGATGCCGGTGGTCGCAAGGCCGTGGACGGCGCGGAACTGGCGGCGTTCGCCAAGTCGCAGGCGCAGGCCGCGCCCGACCCGTCCCTGGTGGACCGGTCGGCGCGCAACCGTTTCGTCGGGCTGGTCACCGAGGTGATCGCTGACAAGGTGATGGCACAAGTGGAGATCCAGTGTGGACCACACCGGGTGGTCTCACTGATGAGCAGCGAGGCAGTGCGCGAACTGGGGCTCGTGCCGGGGGTACTGGCGGTGGCTGTCGTGAAGTCGACCGAGGTCATGGTCGAGACCCCAGGAGGACGAGCATGAAGCGATTGGTAATGGTGGGGCTGGCGGCTGGCCTGGCGCTGGCGGGCTGCGGCACAGACGATACAGCCGGGCCGGGTGCCCAGGAGCGGGTAGCGGTCACGGTGCTGGCGGCGGCCTCCCTCACGGATGTGTTCACCGCGTTGGAACAGCAGTTCGAGGCCGCCAACCCCACCGCTGACCTGCGGTTCAGCTTCGGCGCCTCGTCGGATCTGGCTACCCAGATCGTCAACGGTGCCCCTGCTGACGTGTTCGCCTCGGCGAACGAGAGGCAGATGAAGGTGGTAACCGACGCTGGCAAGGCAGCTGGCACACCGGAGCCGTTCACCAGCAACGTGCTCACCATCGTGACGCCCCCGGGCAATCCGAAAGGCATTCGCTCGTTCGCCGACCTGGCCAAGCCGGACATCACCGAGCTCGTCTGCGCCCCGCAGGTGCCCTGCGGCGCGGCCACCGAGCAGATCGAGAAAGCCACCAACATCACGCTGAGCCCGGCCAGCGAGGAGCCCGACGTCAGGTCGGTACTGGCCAAGGTCCAGGCCAAGGAGGCCGACGCCGGGCTGGTCTACATCACCGACGCCCGCAGCGCCGAGGGGAAGGTCGAGCAGATCAACTTCCCGGAGGCTAAGGACGCGGTCAACGTCTACCCGATCGCCGCGATCGAAGGTGCCCCGCAGGCCCAGCTTGCGGCGGCCTTCGTCGCGTTCGTCCTGGGTCTTGAGGGGCAGCGGGAGCTGACCGCCGCTGGCTTCACCCCTGCTGCGTGACCCAGACCCGCGACCCGCACACCATCCGTACCGGACTACCTGGTGTGCTGTGGGCGCCTGCGGTAGCGGCTCTCGGGTTGATCGTGCTGCCGGTGGTAGGGCTGGTCGTGCGGGCGCCCTGGCCCCGGTTTGTCGAACTGATCACCAGCGAGTCGGCGCTCGCGTCGTTGGAGCTCTCGCTGCGCACCGCCGCGGTGTCCACGCTGCTGTGTGTCGTGCTCGGTGGGCCGCTGGCGGTGGTGCTGGCGCGGGGATCGGTGCCTGGTCTGCGATTGCTGCGCTCTGTGGTGCTGCTCCCGCTGGTCTTGCCACCGGTGGTGGGCGGGCTCGCGCTGCTGTACCTGCTGGGAGTCAGCGGGTTTGCCGGGTATGCCCTCGACGTGGGCTTCGGCCTGCGCCTGCCGTTCACCACCGCGGCGGTGATCCTGGCGCAGACGTTCGTGGCGATGCCGTTTTTGGTGGTGAGTCTGGAGGGGGCGCTGCGCACCGGCGGGGAGCGTTACGAGATGATCGCGGCAAGCCTCGGTGCGCCACCGTGGACGGTGTTCCGGCGGGTCACCATCCCGCTGGTGTTACCCGGCCTCGGCTCCGGCATGGTGCTCAGCTTCGCCCGCTGCCTGGGGGAGTTCGGGGCCACCATCGCCTTCGCGGGCAGCCTGCAGGGTGTGACCAGGACGCTGCCGCTGGAGGTCTACCTGCAGCGCGAGGTCGACGCCGACGCGGCGATCGCCCTGTCGCTGCTGCTCGTGGTAGTGGCGATCGCGGTGATCGCGGTGGCCCGACCCCGGTCCGCCGAGGGGTTGCAATGAGCGCGGGGCTGCAATGAGTCCGGGGCTACACCTCGAGGTCACCGTGCGCCGCGGCGACTTCGACCTGTACGCGACGGTGCGGGTGGAGCCCGGCGAGGTGGTCGCGGTGCTGGGACGCAACGGCTCGGGCAAGTCCACCCTGCTTGCCGCGGTCGCCGGCCTGCTGCGCCCGGACACCGGACGGATCGTCCTGGACGGTCGGGTGCTTACCGACACCGCAGCGGGGGTGCAGCTACCACCGCACCGCAGGCGCGTCGGGTTGCTGGCCCAGGAGCCGCTGCTGTTCCCGCATCTGTCGGTGCTGGACAACGTCGCGTTCGGCCCGCGCTCCGCCGGTACCCGCAGGCAGCCGGCTCGGGAGGCGGCATTGCGCCGCCTCACCGAGGTGGACGCGGCGCAGTTCGCGCAGCGGCGACCTCGCCGGCTGTCCGGTGGGCAGGCCCAGCGCATCGCGCTGGCTCGGGCGCTGGCCTCAGACCCCGACCTGCTGCTGCTGGACGAGCCGCTGTCCGCAGTGGACGTGGAGTTCGCCCCCGCCCTGCGGTCACTGCTGCGCTCGGTGCTGCAAGACCGGCTCGCCGTCGTCGTCACCCATCAGGTGATCGACGCTCTGGTCCTCGCGGACCGGGTGGTGGTGCTGGAGGGTGGTCGCGTGGTGGAGCAGGGCCCGACGCGCGAGGTTCTCACCCGGCCGCGCAGTGCCTTCGCCGCGCGGTTGGCCGGGCTGAACCTGGTGCCCGGTACGGCGACGGCAGGGGGGTTACGTGCCGACAACGGCAGCGAACTGACCGGTGAGACCGAATCCACCGTCGTCGGTGCTGCGGCGGTCGCAGTGTTCACCCCCGCCGCGGTGGCCGTCTACATGGATCCACCCAAGGGCAGTCCGCGCAATGTGATCCAAGACCGGGTCGCAGCGCTGGAGCCGAACGGCACCCTCGTCCGGGTGCGTGGCGCGGCTGGGCTTGCGGCGGACATCACACCGGCCGCCGCGGTGGAGCTGGGGCTGCACACCGGCGCCGGGGTGTGGTTCGTCGTGAAAGCCGCCGAGGTCGCCGTCTACCCCACGAATGGCTCTCGCGGGGTTGTGCGTTCGGGATGAGATCGCGTATCAAACTCGATACCGCTCATCATCTATTCAGGAATTCTCGCGGCTGTTCCAGGTACAGGCTCACGATCGGTAGCACCGTGCACTGGCGCGATCGTCTTCGCCACCATTCGCGCGGTGCTCGACAATACCGGCACCGGCCCTTGTCGTTCACCGTGTGTCGCTCAAGCAGCGCCAGGCACAGCAGCGCCAGCCGCACGCACTCGTCGTGTGGTGCCCGTTTGGCCGTGGCGACTATCTGGTTCAATCGTTCCCGCAGCACCCGATGCCGCACCTCGTACACTTTGCTCACAGATCCCGGTGATGGACCTTATCCGCACTGCCGTTCACGTTGTGATCAGCAGTGATCAGAACTTCTCCGTCAATGACCAAGCCCAGGTGTGCTGCCCGCGCCTGCAACCGCTGTGCCATCGCCGCGAGCCGCTCAGCGAACGTGTAATGCTCCTCGGCGGTGGCACTGTCATCCATGATGCGCATAGCCAGCGGCACCACATCGGTGTTGAGCCGCCCCAGTTCGGCCAGCAGCAGCCGATCCTCCCGGATCATGAGTGCCCCTGGTCGCCACGAAGTGGTTGCTGGGTCCCAGCCGTCCCGCCGCCGTGTGGACCGAGCACGGGTACTCCTTCCCCTCGGCTCTCGAACCGCACCTCGCGGTCCTGCCAGCGCACAAGCTCCTGCTCGTGGATCCGCACACCGTCCTCGTGGAGGAAGCAGTGCTGCGGTGAGCACCACGACGGGTGCCTGATCGGCATGGCCCGAAGGAGATCAGCTCGATGCGCAGAGCGGGCCGGATGGGGCCGCCGGAAGATCGGGTCAGGCGACGGTATGGGCCGGTGGGTGAGGGCAGGGGCCCGAGACACTGCTGTCGCGTCGACTTTGTCTGTTGCGGCCGGGAAGTCGGCGTGGGAACGGTCCCCGAAGGGTCCGGTGGCTGGTTATCCTCGGAGGCCGTTTGTATTCGTGCGGCCAACGGAGGGGTGGCGTGGGGGTCGACCAGCAGGGCAATGCGGTATTGGGGGCGCTGCTGGGAGAGCTCGCCTGGTCGCCCTGCCTGCTCGCCGAGGCGGTGAATGGCCTGCTCGGGCCCGGCTATGTCGCTCGCAGCACCGTCTCGGACTGGTTGCACCACGACCGGCTGCCCCGCGGCCCCCTGCCCACTGTGGTCGCCCACCTGATCTCCGACACCCTGGGCCGGGAGGTCTCCCTCGACGAGCTGTGGTCCGGTCGGGCCAAACCAGCCGAGCTGTGGGTGCCCGCCGACGCCGGGGTGAAGGCACCGTGGACCCCGGCCGGTACCGTGGGGGTTCTGGACGACTGGCTCGGTCACACCGGAGGCTCGATCAGGATGGACCGCCGTTTCTTCCTCGCGGTCAGTGGTGGGGCGTTGACCGCACCGGCCTGGGGCTACGTCGACCACCTCGGCACCCGGGGCGGCTCCTTCGCCGCGTTGGCTGACGGCGGGCGCACCATGACCGTCACCTCCACCATGGTGGATGCCATCGCCGTCATCACCGCCGGGATTCGCGACCTCGGCAACGCTGAGGGCGGGCACGAGGACAATCTGCGCTTTGTCCACCACCACCTGACTTATGTCGCCAGACTGCTCCGACAGGCCAGGTTCCCTAACGCAGCGGTCTTCGACCGACTGCTCGCCGAATGGGCCCAGCTGTCCAAACATGCTGGCTGGCTCGCCCACGACACGGGCGAGCACGGCTTGTCCCAGCGGTACCTCACCAGCGGGTTGCACGCCGCACACACCGCGGGCGACCGCTCGGTGGGCGTATCCCTGCTGGCCTGCATGAGCTCGACCGCCGTGCATCGGGGTCGGCTGGCCGATGGCATCGACCTGGGCCGGGCCGCCCGGGATGCGGTCGAGCTGGCCAATGCCGCGCATGAGGCGGCCCGGTCCACCCCCGCCGCGGTGCGCGCGCTGGCCGCCGGCCGGTTCGCGCTGGCCCAAGCAGCAGCCGGGAATGCGCGCGGCTTCCACGCTGCCGCTGACGAGGCCCGTGCCCTGCTCGATACCCCGGGCGCGCTGGCCACCCGCCCGCCTTGCCTGGCCCGGTTCGGGCCGGGTCTTCTGGAGCGCCAGCTCGCCCAGGGCGCGCTCACCCTTGCCGGAGTCACTTCTCGGGAAAGCCGGAGCCTGCTCGACGGCGCGGAGGCGATACTCGGCCGCACCACCACCGATCCGGCTGGCACGCGCCACGCCGTGTTCCACGCCGCGTGGCTGGCCCGGGCGTATGTCGCGGCCGGTGATCTGGACCGGGCCGTACCTGCCGGACTCACCGCGCTGCGCCGGCTGCCCACCGTGCGCTCCCGCCACTGCGCGCTGGTGCTGCGCCGGCTGGAAGCCGACCTCGCCGCCCTGCCACCCACCCACCGCCCGGCGTCTGTCCGGTCCCTGCAAGACCAACTCCGCGCCACCCGCGCTGCCTG
>JBOHFU010000118.1:0-8680 GCA_050699675.1 Pseudonocardiaceae bacterium | reverse complement strand
GGTTACCCTTTCTATAGTTGTGACGTTCGAACGATAGCAGCTATGCCCGAAACGAGTGAATCGTGCACCACGCACTTTCGCCTGATTGAGTGAACGTTTTGTAGAAAATTTGACATCACGGTGCCGCGGTATTCGGCCTCGGCGCGCACCCGATCTCGTCCGGACGTGGGTTTCCACCGCGTCCGGCTTTGTGGCTGCGGGCCTACACTGACAACTGGTCCGCGGTGCTAGGGCGAGGTCCCACGGCTGCTGATCGCCAACTTCGATGCTCTCGCCGAGCGGCTCTCCCGCGCACCACGCACCCTCGTGCACGGGGAACTTCCACAGCCAGAACCTGGCGTTCGGCGAGGACGACGCCTACCAGACCCGTCACCCTCATAGACTTCCAGCTCGTGGAGCGGGCCACCGGCCGTATCGCCTCTTCGCCTGGCATCCGCTCCACATCAAGCTCGAAGCCGGTCGATCCGACACCGGATGTCGCCTACAAAGCGATCACGCTTCAATGGGGTCGGGCCGCGAAGGCCGGAATCAGGGCTCGGGGAAAAGCCGGGCCTGTGACCTGGGAGTATAGCGGCCCGTGCGAGGTGCTATCAGCGCATCGCGACACGCCGCAAGCGCAGCCGTGAGATGGTGGCGCGAAGGGGTGCTGACCTGCATGCGAGCGCTGCCCGCGTGTTGACGCGGTACCGGACCGCTTGCAGACCGTCACACGATCTGCAAGCCGGTTGCCGGCGGGCGCCGGGACGTCCCAGGGTGCGGCCGGCAGCGGGCGTGTGCAGCGGCCCGAGGTCGATCTGGACGACGCTGTCTTCATGAAGGGCTCATCACCTCCCGTCACGGCGGGCTCCAACTCGGCAAGGTCGGCAACCGTGAGGTTGTACAGGAACACCAAGTAATGCCAGACGCTCACCATGATCTCCCAGCAGGCTGCAGATCCGCGCAAACCGCTTCGGGTCGGCGATGTCATAGACCGTCAGGCACCGGCGGTGGGCCACGACGTTACCTCGTGACCATCGGTGTGTACTCCGGTACCCGCTGGCCAGCAGGGGCCGCCAGGATCGGACACATGGTGACTGACTGCTGATGCGCCCCTAAGCGGCCAGCAGTACCTGCACCCGCTCCGAGCCGATTCGTAGGACGCCTTGCGCTTGCAGGGTTGCGATGGCGTCGGGCACGGCGGTACCCGGATCGTCGGGCGAGACGTCGACCTCTTTAGCCGGCAATGCGGCGCCCTCCAGGCGCGGGTCGAGCCAGCACCTCAGCCACCGCGAGTCCTCACCCGAGCAGCCGACTACACAACCGATCGCCAGCGGCTCACCGGTTGCTGCGGAGCGCGCATGTGGGTTCGTTACCGCAGTAGCCGGTCGAGTTCCAGGCGTATCGGACACGGGGCGGTGGTGGTGAAGGTGCCGGTGATGCTGCCACCGTCGGCGTAGCCGAGTGGACCGGCGAGGTGGCAGTCCAGCAACGTCACTGGCTCATCGAGGTCCACGATCCAGTAGTGCGCGACGCCGGCGTCGGCGTACTCGTGCCGTTTGACGACGTGGTCGAGGCGTTGCGAACCGGGTGAGGCTATCTCTACGACAACCAGGACGTCGCTGGCCCGAAGCAGCCCGCCGTCGCTGTCCACCCGGTCGATTGCCTTGTAGCCGACGACGACGAGATCGGGTCGGCGCACCACGCCGGGCTGATCGGCGGGGGCCAGCTCCAAATCGATGTCTACCTCCTGCACCGCGCACAGGTCGTCAGGCAGTTGGGATTGCATCTGCAGCAGCAATCGGCCCGAGGCGATCATGTGACGCGGCGACGAGCTCGGCGACATGATCAGGTTGCCTTCCTGAAGCTCGGTGTAGCCGGTGGTGGTCTCGCCGAGTTGGGAGTATTCCGCGACGGTCAGCAGGTGAGCAGGCGGCTCGGGCAGCGCGGTCACGGGCGGTTCCTCACGGCAGTTGCGGTCGTCAGCTGGGTTGTTGCTTCGTCATCGCGGATGACGACGAAGCGGGCGTCGGCGGGCCGGATGCAAAGGTCACCCATGGGCCTTAGCTTCCCTCCTGGTCGGCCGTTTCGTCCATGACACGCCGGGTTCAGCCCCCTCGTTGCCCGGCGCCGCGATCTCGATGACGGCCTGAGCGGCGCGCTTGCCGTCGACGGATGGGTAGGTGCCCTGGGTGGCGCCGTCAGGGGGTGACGGTGGCGAGGAAGGCCCGCCAAGAGCTAGTGGTGACGGCCAGCACGGGGCCATTGGCGTCCTTGGAGTCGCGCACCAGGACACCGGCCGGCGCGACCTCGACGCAGGCGCTTCCGCTGCCGCTGCTCGTCCGCCAACCGACCTCGACGCAGTCGCTGCCGCTACCGCTGTAGCTGCTCGTCCGCCAGACGATGCCGTCCGGCTCAGGCGCGCTCATCATGGTCCTCTCGGTCGGCGTAGAGCTCGGTTGCCAGGGTGGCAATCAGCTCCCGCGATTCTCCCTCGCCCAGCGTGGTCGCGACCAGCGCCCCGAGGATCCGCTGGTAGGCGGCAGTCTCCTCCGGCTTCTCCAGGAACAGGCTGGAGGTCTCGCCCTCCAGGTACACCACCGGCCGGAACTCGGTGAACTCCATGAAAATGAACGGTCCAGCCGTCGCGGCGTGCGCGCCGAGCGCGAGCGGGATCACCCGCAGGGTGATGTACGGGCGGACCGCCATCCGCAGCAGGTGGTGCAACTGCTCAGCATCACCACCGGACCGCCGACCGGTGTGCGCAGCACGGACTCGTGGACGTAGAAGGTGAACTTCGCTGGCCGCTCCCGGCTGAACAGGCTCTGCCGGGCCAGTCGGGCGGCCACCCGATCATCGACCTCGTCCGCTGGCACATTGGCGATGCGACTGATGACCGCCCGGGCGTAGTCGCCGGTCTGTAAGGGGCCAGGCACCAGCATCGGCTGGATATGGCTGTAGGTCACTGCCCGGTTCTCGTGGTCGATCAGTGTCACGAGCTGCTTGGGCAGCCGCGAGCCGTGCTGCTGGAGCCAGCCCGGGGTGTTCTGCTCGTGGCAGAGCGCGAGCAGCCGGTTACGCTCCTTGCCCTTCACCCGGCACACCCCGAGGATGGCCGCGACGTCCACCTCGGTGGCGCTGCGCTTGCCCGACAGCAGCCGCGACACCCAGCTCGGCGACCAGCCGAGCAAGTGGGCGGCCTGCTTGCCGTTCAACCCGGCCTGCTCGATGGCCCGGCGCAGCCCGTCGCCGAGTTCCCGGCTGCGTATCGTGGGCTCCCGATCGCGCATGAAAGACCTCCCCTGACAGATTCCAGCGGACCATACGACCACGAAGAACAACGCAACTCCGATATGCGCAATCGCCCCCCGAACGGATGTATTGTGTGCCACCTGGTCAACCGGTTGGCTTATTGTCGGCGGGGTGGCGGCCTGGCCGAACTCGGGGTCTGACCGTAGCCGCCGCGGTGGCATCCGCCGTTACGCTGGTGCACAGCAGGAAAGGCGGGGCATGAGCGATCTGACGGGTAAGACCACCGGCGAGCGCATTAAGCATTTCCGCAACCGGATCGGAATGGCCCGAGCTGTTCTCGGTGGGCTGGTGGGGCGCAGCGCGGAATGGGTGAAAGCCGTCGAGACGGGCCGTTTACAGGTGCCCCGGCTGCCGATGCTGTTGCGGATCGCGCGAGCGTTGGACGTGCGTGACCTGGCCGAGTTGACTGGGGACGGTCACGCGGTGCCCGTGCAAGCCTTCGCCGGTGAGGCGCACGCCGCGCTCACCGCGGTGCACGCTGCGCTCACCGACTACCGCTTCCCGGCGCGCGAGGCCCCAGTGAACGTGGGCATCTGCGGGTACGGCTGGATCAGGCATGGGTAGTGCGCCACAGCAGGCCAGATCACCGAACGGCCGTGGGTGCGTTGCTGCCCGATCTCATCCGGGACGCCCAACGTGCGGTGCGCACTACGAAGAGGACTGAACGGCGCACGGCTCGCCGCCCGCCCGCTGGGTTACGAGACGAGGTGCCCGCGCTCTGCCGACGGGCGGGTGTCCAGCTGTAGCACATCGGGGTACGGAAAGTACCCGGGTCGCTGAGCATCACGCTTAGCGTGCCCAGCAATCAAGGGGTGACGCTCGTGTTCACTGTTGTGCCCGCTCCGTACCCGGAATCTCACCCCTTCGTCTGGTTCCCGCTTGCCGGGCAGCGGCACGCTATCGACCGGCGGGACCGTAACGTGCCGTTCGGCAGCCCGATGCGCACCCTCTGTGGTGGCTCCTACCCACGAGGCCCGGACGGCGACATGGAGTGGCTGTGGATCACCTGTGAGCCATGCTGGGACGCGGCATGCAAGATCGTCGGAATCCGTCCTCGCCGCCGAGCTGCCCTGCGAGCAGGACAACGTCGTCATCGTCCTCCCCGAGACGGTGCGCGAGACACTTCAGGACGAGCTCCGCCGACTACATAAAGATCGGCAGCCCAGCCCGCGTTCGGCCAATTCGGCACCCAGGGCCGCGAGGGCCCTTGAGATCTCGTCTCGGCGCATCGCTACACCCGGTTCAGCATGCCTGCGCCGAGCAGGATGCCCCGCCGGCGGAACGCCGCAGGCGACTCCACGATGGCACGTGCCCACAGGCCGGGGTAGCGCGGCCACCAGATGCGGGACAGAAAGCGGCGGGTTCGCTGGCCCAGGTCGGAGCGGGGGTCCTGTGTGCACTGGCGAAGTGCTCGGCGAGCGCGGCAAGGTAGGTGTCGGTGCGCGGGTCGAGGTTTGCGCGGTCGCTCGGTGATCCGCCGCGCAATGTCGTCCTCGTCCCGCGCCCATCGCAGATCGTCGACGAAGTCGGCCACCGCTTTCCGCAATGCGGTCCCGGCGCGTCGCTCGGTGTGGCCGTGGCCGCGGTCGTGCTCGACGTGAGTAACCGGTACTTCGGCCCGCTGTTGGGATGCGGGGAGCGCTGTGCTCGGTCATACCCGTTACAGCGCTGCTTACCGGTCTTCCGGAAGTCCCTCCGGCTACACCGACTGCCGCTCAGGCGGGAAGTGTGCTGCGCTGTATCAGTGCTTCGTAGTCGTCGAAGGTTCCGGGGAGAAGACGCAGGTGCACGATCGTGCCCGTCGGCTTGTCGACGAGGTCGACCACCTCGGCGACCGCTGGCGCGTCCGTGTCGCCCGCGACCACGATCGCGCCGGGCACGACGATCGCTGGGTTGCGTGCCTCGTCGAGGAACGTCCAGACGAGACCGGTGTCGTCCTCGTCATTGAGGTCGGCAGCGATGTCAACGACGATCACGGTCTCCTCCTCTCCGTCCTCGTGGTGGGAGCATGCGGTAAGGATTCTTCCGGGGCGGACCCAGGCAGGCAAGCAGCCGCCGAAGCCCCCTTCTTCGTCGGAAGCGATCACCGCCGTGAAATGCGGTCTGTGCCCGGTGGGCAACAGGTGCACGCCGATGAGCCGCAACGCACTGACCGGGCAGTAGTGGATGCACCGGTACGTGCGTAGTCGGCTGTTGAGCAGGCCGGGCAGAGACGCTGGGCCGATGTCGTCCAGCGCGCAGAAGACGGAGATCCCGAAGAGGGGTACACCATCAAGGCACCACGCCCGCGCTGTCCTGCGTGCGTGTGTCCGCAGCTTGGGCAACGTATCCGGGCCTCCCCGTACTACCAGGGCTGCGTCGGGCGGTGATGGTTCCGCGCGTATGCGCCCACGTAGTTCTTCCCGATCTTGATCCACGATGAGGATGCTTGCAGCATGGGACGACAGTGTCGGTGTGCGCGGCTGTGAGTTGCTCGTAACGGTCCACGATGAGAGCTGCTACCGCGTCATGGGCGCCGAGAGGGGTGGCGAATACGGCGTCCGACGTGGACTCGCGCGCCTGCCGGGTGACCTTGTCGGGGAGCAGGCCGGGGGCGAGGAACCAGGAGGCGACGGCGATGCGGCGGGCACCTGCCGCCTGCAGGGTGGCGATGGCGTCGGGCACGGTCGGTTGGGCGGCGCAGGCAAAGGCGGGGACCACCTGCCAGCGAGTGCGCTGCCCGAGCCGGTGAGCCACAGCGGCGACGGCGGCGTTGGAAGGGGCCTGTTGGGAACCGGCGGCGGCGAGCACCACCCCGGTGCCCGGATCGGCAGGCGACACGCCGACCTCGGCCAGGCGGCGCAGTGCAACGGCCTCAAGGCGCGGGTCGGGGCCCAGCACGTCGGCTACGGTGACGTCCAGCCCGGGTCGGGCCGCTACGGCGCGTGCCACCGCATCGGGCACGTCGACATTCGCGTGGAACGCGCGGCCCAGCAGCAGCGGCACCAGCACCGCACGGGAAACCGTGGCGAGCGCGGCGTCGAGCCTGGGCGCGCAGAGGTCCAGGAAGGCGAGCCGGACGTCGAGGTCGGGCCGCAGCCACCGCACCCGGTCCACCAGCGCCGAGATGGTGGCGGCCGAGCGTGGGTCGCGGCTGCCGTGCGCCACCGCAACCAAGACCGGCGGTGGCGTCACGCCGCGTCCTGAGATCCGACCAGCCCTGCGGCCAGGGTGTTGCCGTCGGCGGCGTCGATGATCAGGAAGCCGCCGGTGTGCCGATCCACCGCATAGGAGTCCACCGCCAGGGGTTCGGCGAGGCGGATCTGGGCGCCGCCGATCTCGTTGAGTTCCAGCGCGGCGGGCGGCTCGGTGTGGCGCAGGGTGTGCAGGTCCAGCCGCCCGGTCAGCTCGGTGACGATCGCGCGGACGGTACGAGTGCCGTGCTTGACCAGGACCCGCGCACCCGGCCGCAACGGTCGGTCGGCCAGCCAGCACAGATCCGCGGAAAGCTCGGTGACCACCCGCGGTTCCTGCCCAGGACGGGCCAGCACCTCGCCGCGCCCGGCGTCGATCTCGTCGGCGAGCAGCACCGTGACCGACTGCCCGGCGGTGGCCCGCAGTACCGGACCGTCGGGGGTGTCGATGCCGGTGACGGTGGAGCGCCCACCCGACGGCAGCGCGATGACGTCGTCGCCGACTTCGAGCACCCCGGAAGCGATCCGGCCGGCGAGCCCGCGATAGTCCGGGTGCGAAGCGGTGCGGGGTCGCAGCACCAGCTGCACCGGGAACCGCATCGGTTCGGCCACCGCCTCCCGCCCAGTGGGCACCGCCTCCAGGTGCTCCAGCAGCGTCGGTCCGAGGTACCACGGCGTGCGCAGACTGCGGGCCGCGACGTTGTCACCGTGCAGCGCAGACACCGGCACGGACACGACGTCGGGCACACCTAAAGAACTCGCCGCTGCGGCGAACTCCGACTCGATGCGGCGAAACGTCGGCTCGTCGAAGTCCACCAGGTCCATCTTGTTCACCGCGAGCACCACATGCGGCACCCGCAGGAAGGCGGCGACGGCCAGGTGCCGCCGGGTCTGCTCGACCAGGCCGTTGCGGGCGTCGACCAGCACCACGGCGAGTTCGGCGGTGGAGGCCCCGGTGACCGTGTTGCGGGTGTACTGCACATGCCCGGGGCAGTCGGCCAGCACGAACTTGCGGGTGGGCGTGGCGAAGTAGCGGTAGGCGACGTCGATGGTGATGCCCTGTTCCCGCTCGGCTCGCAGCCCATCGGTGAGCAGCGCCAGGTCCGGTGCGCCGCCGTCAAGCCCTCCACGAGCCCGGGTCGCCCGGTCCACCGCGGCCAGCTGGTCGGCCAGGATCGATTGGGTGTCGTGCAGCAACCGCCCGACCAGCGTGGACTTGCCGTCGTCGACGGAGCCCGCAGTGGTCAGCCGCAGCAAGCCAGCCATCAGAAGTAGCCCTCGCGTTTGCGGTCCTCCATGGCGGCCTCCGACAGCCGGTCGTCGGCCCGGGTGGCGCCGCGCTCGGTGATCCGGCTGGCGGCCACCTCTACGAGCACCTCGTCGATGGTTGCGGCGGTGGATTCCACCGCGCCGGTGCAGGAGGCGTCCCCCACGGTGCGGTAGCGCACCGACTTGGTGAGCATCCGCTCCCCGCGCCGCGGGCCGCCCCACTCACCGGCGGTCAGCCACATCCCGTCGCGGGCGAACACCTCCCGCTCATGCGCGTAGTAGATGCCCGGGATCGGTACATCGCGCCGGGCGATGTAGTGCCAGACATCCAGCTCGGTCCAGTTGGACAGCGGGAAGACCCGGACGTGCTCACCGGCGGTGTGCCGGCCGTTGTAGAGACTCCACAACTCCGGACGCTGCCGGCGGGGATCCCAGCCGCCGAAGGCGTCACGCAGGCTGACGATGCGTTCCTTGGCTCGGGCCCGGTCCTCGTCGCGCCGGGCGCCACCAAAGACGGCGTCGAAGCGATGCTCGGTGATGGTGTCCAGCAGCGGGACGGTCTGCAGCGGGTTGCGGGTGCTGTCCGGGCGCTCGGTCAGCCGGCCGTCGTCGATCCAGTCCTGCACCGCCGCCACGTGCAGCCGCAGCCCCAGGTCCACGACCAGGCGGTCCCGGTAGGCGATCACCTCGGGGAAGTTGTGCCCGGTGTCCACGTGCAGCAGCGGGAAGGGCAACGGCGCCGGGTGGAAGGCGCTCAGTGCCAGGTGCAGCAGCACCGCGGAATCCTTGCCGCCGGAGAACAACAACACCGGCCGATCAAACTCACCAACCACCTCCCGGATCACATGCACCGCCTCGGACTCCAGCGCTGCCAGGTGGGACACCTCGCATTCAGCGGGCTCAGCGGGGTTATTCGGTTGCCGTTTACCCCGCTGAGCCCGCTGAATGCG
>JBOHFU010000117.1:0-8712 GCA_050699675.1 Pseudonocardiaceae bacterium | reverse complement strand
GGGGCATCGAGAAGGCCGTCGAGGCCGTCTCCGAGCAGCTGCTGAACTCGGCCAAGGAGGTCGAGACCAAGGAGCAGATCGCGGCCACCGCCGGGATCTCCGCTGCTGACCCGTCGATCGGCGAGCTCATCGCCGAGGCGATGGACAAGGTCGGCAAGGAAGGCGTCATCACCGTCGAGGAGAGCCAGACCTTCGGCCTCGAGCTCGAGCTCACCGAGGGCATGCGCTTCGACAAGGGCTACATCTCGCCCTACTTCGTCACCGACCCCGAGCGCATGGAGACCGTCCTCGACGACCCGTACATCCTGCTGGTCGCATCGAAGGTCTCGTCAGTCAAGGACCTGCTCCCGCTGCTGGAGAAGGTCATGCAGTCCAACAAGCCGCTGGTGATCATCTCCGAGGATGTCGAGGGCGAGGCGCTGGCCACCCTGGTCGTCAACAAGATCCGCGGCATCTTCAAGTCGGTCGCCGTCAAGGCTCCCGGCTTCGGTGACCGCCGTAAGGCGATGCTGGCCGACGTGGCCATCCTCACCGGTGGCGAGGTCATCAGCGAGGAGGTCGGGCTCAAGCTGGAGAACGCCGAACTGGCGCTGCTGGGGCGCGCCCGTAAGGTCGTCGTCACCAAGGACGAGACCACCATCGTCGAGGGCGCCGGTGAACCCGAGCAGATCCAGGGCCGGGTCAACCAGATCCGCATCGAGATCGACAACTCGGACTCCGACTACGACCGCGAGAAGCTGCAGGAGCGGCTGGCCAAGCTGGCCGGCGGCGTTGCGGTGATCAAGGCCGGGGCGGCGACCGAGGTCGAGCTCAAGGAGCGCAAGCACCGCATCGAGGACGCGGTGCGCAACGCCAAGGCTGCTGTCGAAGAGGGCATCGTCGCCGGTGGTGGCGTCTCGCTGATCCAGGCGGGCGCGCTGGCGTTCGAGAAGCTCGACGTCACTGGCGACGAGGCCACGGGCGCGAACATCGTGCGCGTGGCGCTCGAGGCCCCGCTGAAGCAGATCGCCATCAACGCCGGCCTCGAGGGTGGCGTGGTGGCCGAGAAGGTGCGCGGTCTGGGCCCCGGGCACGGCCTCAACGCGGCCAACGGCGAGTACGAGGACCTGATCAAGGCCGGCATCATCGACCCGGCCAAGGTCACCCGTTCGGCGCTGCAGAACGCGGCGTCGATCGCGGCCCTGTTCCTCACCACCGAAGCTGTGATCGTTGACAAGCCGGAGAAGACCCCGGCACCGGCGGGCGGCGGCATGCCCGACGGCGGCGGCATGGACTTCTGATCCGCTAGCTACACCGTCACAAACCGCGTTCAGCGGGCTCAGCGGGGTAATACCGGTCCGGTTATCCCCGCTGAGCCCGCTGAATGCGTTGGTAACCAGGGGACTTGCGGTTACAGCGGTGCGCGGGGATCGCGGGTGACGATTCGGGTGGCGGGGACGGCGGCGGACAAGGCGGCGATGTCATCGGGGTCGGCGGTGAGCACGATTGCCGCGTCGACAGTGGTGCAGGCGGCCACGACGTGAGCGTCGGCAATGCGCTCGCTGCCGGAGCCGGTGTCGTGCAGGATCGCGCCGACCAGCTTGGCGAACCGCTCGTCGGTGGGCACGATCCTGATGCGCTGGCCACCGCGCCGGCGCGCCAGAGCAGCCTCGACCCGGCGGGTGCGCGCCACCCCCCGGCAGACCTCCGCGAGGGTCACCGCAGCGCAGCGCACCTCACCGCCGTCATCGATCGCGCGGCGCAGCAGGGCTCGCAGGCCCGTCGCCCGCTGGCTGTCGAGGATGTCGAAGGCCGCGGCGTCGAGAACTACCGCGAGACTCACGCGGCGCTCGACCCGTCGATCTCACCGTGCTTGACGGCCTCGAGTAGATCCTTCGCGGCGGCAAGTTCCTCGGGAGAGGGCGCGCCGTGCTTCTCGTCCAGCTCGTCGAGCCACTCCCGCAGTGCCGCCCGGTGGGCCGCTACCTCGAGCGCCTCGCGCAAGGCGTCGTTCGCGACCGACGACATGCTCCGACCGCCGACAGCCTCCAGAGCCTCGACGACGTCCTCATCGAGGTTCAGCGTGACTCGCCGCTTCTTCATACAAACATCATAGCTGGGCGAGGGCCGACGTCGGTTGCCGATACCGTCAGACGGTGTGACGCCGCCCCAGCCGGATTCCGGACCGGGGTTGGCGCGGCGACTGGGTCTGGCTGACGCGGTGATGCTCGGGCTGGGTTCGATGCTCGGCGCGGGGGTCTTCGCCACGTTCGCGCCGGCCGCGGCGGCCGCTGGGGCCGGGTTGCTGATCGCGCTGGCCATCGCCGCGATCGTGGCCTACTGCAACGCCATTTCGTCGGCTCAGCTCGCGGCCCTTTACCCCGAATCCGGCGGCACCTACCGATACGGCCGCCATCGGCTGGGACCGGCCTGGGGCTTCCTGGCGGGCTGGGGCTTCGTGATCGGCAAGACGGCCAGCTGTGCCGCGATGGCAATGACCTTCGGTGCCTACACCTGGCCCGCTCACCCCACCCCGCCTGCTGTGGCCGCGGTTGTGGTGCTCACCGCGGTGAACTACCTCGGAGTCGCCAAGACCGCCCGGCTGACCCGGATCCTGGTCGGGCTCACCGTGGCCGCCCTCGCCGCGGTCGTGGTGGCCGCTCTGGGCGGTGGCCAGGCCGATCCGGCCAACTTCAGCGGCTGGACCAGCGGCGGACTGATCGGCATCACCCAAGCTGCCGCGCTGCTGTTCTTCGCTTTCGCCGGCTACGCCCGGATCGCCACGCTCGGCGAGGAGGTCCGCGAACCCGCTCGCACCATCCCGCTGGCCATCCCGCTTGCGCTGGGCATCGTCGTCGCCATCTACGCCGTGACCGGCGCTGCCGCGCTGGCCGCGGTCGGCCCCGCCGAGCTGGCCACCTCGAGCGCCCCGCTCGCTGCGGCCACCCAATCCGGCACCCTGAGCTGGCTCACGCCCGCGGTGCGCGCCGGGGGCGCCATCGCGTCGGCCGGCGCGCTGCTGTCGTTGATGGCCGGCATCGGCCGCACCACCCTGGCCATGGCCCGTGACCACGAACTCCCGCACTTCCTGGCCGCCGTCCACCCCCGGTACCACGTGCCCCACCGGGCCGAGATCCTGCTCGGCCTCACCATCACCGCCATCGTGGCGACCGCCGACCTGCGCAACGCCATCGGTTTTTCCAGCTTCGCCATCCTGACCTACTACGCCATCGCCAACGCCGCCGCGTTCACCCTGCCCGGCCGGCAACGCCGCTGGTTGCGCCCGCTTGCCGTGCTCGGGGCCATCGGCTGTGCCGTGCTCGCCCTCACCCTCCCGCCGGCCACCGTGCTGACCGGCGCCGCTGTCCTTGCCATCGGGCTTGCCAGCAGGGCCGTCCGCACCGTCAAGGGCCGACTCTGACCGATCGGTCGCCGTTTTGATGCGGGGCGGCGGGAGAGCGAGCGCCCGCCGCATCCCGTCGTCCCTTCGTCCTGTCGTCACCGGGTGACTGCACCGCCGTAGATGCAACGCGGTGAGGATTACCGGAGTGACGGCTCCGCAGCCCCCGGGTCCTGCTCGGGGCGATCGTCGGCGCGGGGCTCGCGGTGAGCGGCATCGCACTCCAGGCCCTGGTCCGCAACGTGCTGGCGGACCCGTTCATCCTCGGGGTGTCCTCGGGCGCCTCCACAGGTGCCGCCGCCGCGATCCTGTTCGGTTTCGGCGTCGGCCTGGGTTCCAGCTCGCTCACCTGGAGGCACTGGCGATCGGCGACAAGACTGCCCTCACCCTCGGGACCCACCCGGCCCGGTTCCGCATCCAGGTGTTCATACTGGTCTCGATCTGTGTGGGTGCCGACGTGGTTGCCCGCGTCGCCCTGCAGTCCGCCGAGGTCCCCATCGGCATCATCACCGCGATCGTGGGCACGCCGTTCCTCATTGTGCTCGTCCGCCGCTTCCACGCCGCCCTGACCTGACCGGATGAGGAGACTCACATGAAGCCCCTCTGGTGGCTCACCGCCTGCTGCATCCTTGTCGCGCTTGCTGGCTTGGCGGCGAAACGTCCGGCACCACGAGCGCCGACGCCCCACAACAATTCCCACTGATGTTCGACAACTGCGGCAAGAAGATCACGATCGAGCGCTCGCCGGAGCGGGTGCTCACGATCGGCACCCCGGCGGTCGACCTGCTCCACCAGGTGGGCGCCAGCGATCGGGTCGTGGCACGAGCCGGCGAGTACGAGGTCCCGGCGACCGGCCCGGCCGGCGCGGCGGTGCAGGCCAAGCAGATCATCGACGCCGAGCAACCGAGCCTGGAGAAAATTCTCGGGCTGGGGCCGACATGGTGATCGGCTACGGCCCGGGCAAGACCACCGCGGAGGACCTGGCCGGGGTCGGAATCCCGATCTACGTCCTGACCGCGTACTGCGGACCGCACGGAGGCGCAGAAGTCGTTCTCGCCGGTGCCCTCGACCTGGAAGGTCCGCCGCCCAATCACGCGTCCCTCGCGGACCGCAGTGAGATTGTCGATGCGGGGTTCCTCGGCCTGAGCGTCGGCCAGTGTCTCCCAGGGCTTGCCGATGCTCTGGAACCAGAAGTCCGCGCCAGCTGCCCCGTCGAGCACCGCCTCCAGGTCGAGCCGGAGACTCCCGCGGACAGCCTCGTTGGCATACAAATAGTCAGCGCCAGCATCCTTGAACAGCCCCGCCTGCCAATGCCGGCCGCCCGGCGTTAACCAGATGGCCCCGCTGGGCTGGCTGGCGTAGACCGTCGGCTTGTCGGTCGCACGACGGGGAGCGTCATGCGGTCCGGCGGCTGTCTGTGAGGCCGTCCAGCTCGTCGAAGGCAGTTCGCGCGGCAGCCTGCTCCGGTTCGGGGACGGGACCGCCCTCACGGTCTCAGGTATCCAGCAGGTCGCGCAGCGCGGCCTGCCGGGCGAGCCGCTCGATATGGATCTCCAGCGCCTCGTCGACCACGGCAGACAGGTTCTGCACACCGAGGGACTGGGCCTGCTCCAGGATCGCGGCGTCGACCGTCACCGTGATCTTACGTTTGGCCATACAATGACACTAATCTGCGGGTCGGTCTCATCACCGCGCCCTCGGCATAGCGGCCGCTGGTGCTGTTGCCGCTGATGATGCTCTCCTCGATGAGCAGCACAGCCGGGCCACGGACGTCGGGGGCGCTGCAGGCCGCGTTCTTCGTCGTGTTCGCGCTGGGTGGGCAGTTGCAGGTGCAGCTGTTGTTCCGGTTCCTGCTCGGCAGCCTGAACGGCGTCATGGTCGACCTGGTGGGCCCGATCGTCGCCGTGTGCGGCCCGGTTGCGTGGGTGGGGCTGCTTGCCCCGCATCTCGCCCGGCGGCTCCGCCCATCCGACGACGCGCTCGGCTGGCTTCCGACCAGTGCGCTGTGCGGTGCGCTGGTCGTTCTCGTCGCCGATCTGCTCGCGCGTCTCGCGCTGGCCCCCATCGAGAGCCCGCTCGGCGCGTGGACCGCGCTGGCTGGGGTGATCGGCGGGCTCGCGCTCGCCCGCCGGCGGGGTTTCGTCCGGTGACGGTCGACCCGGTGACCGAGCGCGGACTGCGTGCGGCCGTTGCCGCGGCCGGATCGCAGCACACGGTCCTGGTCGTCGCCCACCGGTTCTCGACGGTGCGCGACGCCGACCAGATCGTGGTGCTCGACGGCGGGCGCATCGTCGAGCGTGGAACGCACGCCGACCTCGCCAGTGCTGGGGAGGTCTACGAACGGCGCTGGCGGCGCTGGGAGAGCAGAAGTCGCTCTGCGATTCCTGGACCACCACCGCCGTCCGCTGCGCCGAGGCGCGCGCAGACAGCCCCCACACGTCCTCGCGCGACCACACCGGCGACGGGACCCGCAGCACCCGGCAGACGCAGCGCAGCAGCGTCGACTTGCCGCTCCCGTTAGGCCCCACCAGGCCGACCAACTCGCCAGCAGCGACCGTGATCGTCGCCGAGGTGACGATCTGGTGGCCGTCGATGACGGCGGTCACCGCGGCGGCGTGCACTCTCATCCCCGACGCGAGCCCTTTGCGCTGGCGTGACTGCGCATGATCCAGACGAAGAACGGTGTCCCGCACAGTGCGGTGATGATGCCGATCGGCAGCTCCTGGGGCGCGGCTGCGGTATGGGCGACCACATCGGCCCAGCAGGGGAAGATCGCCCCGAGCAGCATCGCGACGGGCAGCACCCGGCAGACAGGGTGAACAGCTGCTGACGGAACCGGCGGAGGTTGACTGGGCGACGCCTTGGTCGCCTGAACTGCTGGCTTGGAACACCAGGTAGCTGGTCAGCGCCGACACGGCGTGGCGAAGCGGACTCGTGAAGACCCTCAGCCCGGCGGTGGGTCGCTGCGCCACAGGGCGCTGATCGGCACGGCCCACAGGCGCTCGCCCAGCGGCAGGGTGTGCCGGCCGGCGTGCACGACCAGCCCGACGGTGAAGCGCTGCCCGAGGCGCTCGGCGAACGTGGCGAGCGTCCGGGCGTGGTGCTGGGTCGGTGTCGCGGTGAGTTTGACCTCCACCCCGGCCAGCTCACCGGTCCGGCGGTCCGACACGATGAGGTCGATCTCCGCGCCATGACGGTCCCGGAAGTGGTACAGGTCGACCGCGCGCTCGGACCATCCGATCTGTTTGAGTACCTCGCTGAGCACGAAGGTCTCGAAGAGGGCACCGGCGACCTTCCCGTCCGCTCGGGGACCGAAGTCGGCCTCGCCGACCCCGCACAGGTCGGCGGCCAACCCGGTGTCCACCACGAGGACCTTGGGGCGGCGCTTGGCTCGCGTCGTCACACTACTCGCCCAGCCGGGCAGCCGGATCACCAGGTACAGCGCCTCCAGCAGCCCGATGTAATCGGCTGTGGTCCCGCGCGACAGCTCCGCGTCCGCCGCGACCTCCGAGACGACGAGCTCACCTGCGGTGCGGGCAGCGAGCAACCGCAGGACTGCCCGCAACTCGTTCTCCAGCCGGACGTCAGCCATCGGGCGCAGGGACTCCCGGGAGACGACGTCGGCGGTGTAGGCGTCGAACCAGCTGCGCCTGCGGCGACCCCGTAGCTCCTGAGTGACGATCTCGGGGTAGTTGCCTTCGAGGATCCACTCGACCAGCTCGGCCCGAGCCGGCGGCGACGCCGCCGGAGCCGGCCAGCTCCCGGCGTGGAACAGGTGGTCGACGAACGTCTCGCGGACACCGTGGCGCTCCCCCCGCGACAGCGGCCACAGCGTCAGCCGTCCAGCGCGCCCGGCCAGGGTCTCGGAGATGGTGCGGTCGGCGAGGTAGTTCGCCGAGCCGGTCAGCAGCAGCTGACCGCGAGCCGCGTCGAGGTCCGCGGCCTGCTTGACCGCGAGCAGGAAGCCCCGACCGGCCCGCTGGAACTCATCGACCGCGGCCGGACGCGGCAGCACATCCACGAAACCGACCGGGTCCACAACCGCCCTGCGCAGCAGCGCCTCGTCGTCGAAGCTGAACTGCGCGTCCGCCGGCAAGCCCAGCAGGTCACGGACCAGCGTGGACTTGCCAGTCTGGCGGGCACCACCGAGCACCACTAGGCGAAACCCCGACAACAGCTCCCTGACCCGTTGCGTCGCATTCCGCTCCAATACCACGGATGTGATCCTAGTTAGCAAAACGCCGTGCAGCTAGACATCATTTTGCCGATCAATCCTGGGCGCTGGAGGCCTACTTCGGGCGTTACCTGCCGCAGCTGCTCAACTGCGTCGTAACCGCCACACCGTGGGCAACCTGATCGCCGCGGTGCTGGTGCCGGCGGTCGCGCTGGTGGTGCTGGGCACAGTCGATTCGCGGCTGGCGCTGGTGCTGCTGCCGGCCCTGGTGGTGGTCGCGGCGGCCCCGTTCGCGCTGCGCCGGCTCGCCGACCGCCAAGGCGCGCAACTGAAGGAGCAGCTGGCCACGTTGCAAAGCTGTCGATGGTGTGCAGGGCCTGCGCGAGCTGGTCGTCTTCGGCCGCGGCCGGTCTTACGTCGAGCGGCTGGGCTGTCGAGGGGCAGATCTCGTTCGCCCCCTACCCACCGGCGACCCCGACGGGGGCTTCGGCGCGTGGGCACCGGATCTGCCCGGATGCGTTGGCTTGGGTGACTCTTACCAAGAGTGCGTGTCCGAGATGCGTGAGGCCGTCGCCTTTCACCTCGCTGGGATGCGTGCGGACGGTCAGCCCATTCCTCCAGCATCGACGAGGGCGACGACGGTCGAAGCCGCCTGAGCTCGCCCGCGGCATGCGCCTCGGCCCGGTCCGCGGACGCATCGTGGCCGAAGGGCGTCGTGAAGTCGGTGAGCATCGGTAAGCAGAACGGTCCGGGAGCGACACCCCGCGTCACGATCACCCGATGTCCCCATCACCTCGTACCCGATGTCACTGTCAGTGAGATTCGGGAAAGGATTGTCGTAGCGTGCGGAGGTGCCACCGACGGCAACTCCTCACCCGAAGTTGCCGTCGGTGGCACCTCCGCAACAAATCCACCCACCTCCCCCTGGGGCCGAAGTGACGGAGGAGACCAGCGCCGGGGCAACACCGGCCCCTGCCGCTGCCGCATGACACACCACGCCAGGTGGCCGGCGACGTCGCCGAAGCGTCGCGTCTGAATTCCAGTCGGTAGGTCATGAAGCCAAGGAGAAATATGAGCGTCCGCCTGCGCCGCCCGCCACTGTGCCTTCGACGAGGTAGCGTCACCAGCGGATTTCGAGTCGCTCTTCGAGGGTCGTCGC
>JBOHFU010000116.1:0-8725 GCA_050699675.1 Pseudonocardiaceae bacterium | reverse complement strand
GTGGTCAAGAGATACCGCGCTCACAGCCACCGCATCAAACGCACCACCGACCGCGGCCAACTCCACAACAGCCCACCAAAGATCCACATCTTCAAGGTCCCATGCCTAACTTAACGGCATTGGGCCAGGCCCAGCTCGGCGAATTCGTCCAGCGTTCGTTCCCGCCCGCCGAGGAACACCAACATCAAGAGATTCATGAAGGTGAACGTCAGCGAGTTTCCATGGTCACTGGTCCGGTCGACGACAAGTATACGGCCGCCTGCGCCGGCTGCCTGGGTACAGCGGCGCAGGATCCTGGTGGCATCGTGGTCGTTCCAGTCGTGCAGGATGCTCGCCAGAAGGTAGAGATCACCGCCGGCCGGTAGCGGATCGAAGATATTCCCCTCGACCGCTGAGGCTCGGTGGGAAAGCCCGGCGGCTTCGAACGTCGTCTCAGCGAGTGACGCTACTGCTGGAAGATCCACCAGAGTGCCCATCATGGCCGGATGGGCGTGGAGGATCTCCCTGAGCAGAAGTCCGGCGCCGCCGCCTACATCTATCACATGAGCGACGTCATTCCAGTCGTAGCACTTGACCACGTCAGGGGCAAACGACGCCGCCCGGGAAGCCATCAGCTCACCAAACGAGACAGCTAGATGGGGGGGCGGTTTCAATCGGTCATGGCGACACAATGCTCCGCGATCAACTTTTCGAACACCTCGGTCGGCTTCCGCCAGCCCAGTGTCTTGCGTGGTCTGCCATTCAGCTCTGCCGCTACTCTATCAAGTTCCTCCTGGGAGTGCAAGGATAGGTCGGTGCCTTTCGGGAAGTACTGCCGGAGTAGTCCGTTGGTGTTCTCGTTGGTGCCGCGCTGCCACGGTGAGTGCGGGTCGCAGAAGTAGACGGACAGACCGGTACGGACGGTGAACTCGACGTGGCGGGCCATTTCCTTGCCCTGGTCCCAGGTCACACTGTTACGCATGAACTCGGGGAGCTTCTCCATCTTTCGGGCCAGCAGAGCGGCCACGCGATCAGCGGTTCGGTCGTAGGGGATCCGCACGAGCATCGTGTATCTGCTGGTACGCTCGACCAGGGTGGCAATCTGCGATTTTCCTCCCTTTCCGATGATCAGGTCTCCTTCCCAGAAACCAGGTACGGCGCGATCGTCGGCTTCGGCGGGACGCTCACTGATATTGACCATATCGGGGATCTTTCCCCTGGTCAGAGCCGCTCGGGACCGGGGAACTCGCCGCGCCCGACCCTGCCGCAACGCGAGCTTGAGCTCGGTGCGCAGCTCGCCTTTCGCCTGCAGGTACAGTGTCTGATAAAGCGTCTCGTGCGACACTCTCATCTCCGGGTCGTCAGGGTACTCCTCGACTAGTCTCGCACTGATCTGTTCCGGAGACCACTTCTGTTCCAGACCTTCGTTCACTGCATCATGCAGCCGGGACGAGGCCACCAGCTTCCGCTCCTTCGGTCGCACCTTACACAGCTCGTAACGCTCTTGAGCAGCAACAGCACGATAACCGTCGGCACCGCCATTACGCTCGATCTCGCGTGAGATCGTGCTATGGTGCCGCCCGAGCAGCTTCGCGATGTCACGCGCCGAACTTTCCCGGCCCAGTTCCCGGGAGATCATCTCTCGTTCCTGGACACACAACGGCTCAGCCCCATTCACCAATAATCCCCCCAGTAGACCCCCGGAAAGGGGGTACCTTAGCAGAGTCGAAATCTGCTAGGATAATGGTGTGTCGCTACGGCCGTTTGAGCCCGAGGGGTTATCTTCACAGTCTTCCCATACCGGGCGGCCGAAAATCTTCGAATAGGCAGTCTCGCCGGTACGCACCGAATCGAGTAGGCCCGTGAAAGAAACGTCCATGCGCCCGGCGGCAGGCCCGTCGAGGTCGAACCAGCCCCGCACCCGCATCGGATGGCTGCTGGTGAGCACGCGGGCCGACTCCGTCATCGAGAACACGCCTGGCTCTGGTTCGGCGAACACCCCCCGACACGTGAGAAAGCGCATCAACCGCCCGAGTGCGTCAGGATTGTCCCCCGCCGCGGCGGCGAGCTCGTCCAACCGTCGTGGCTGCGCTTCGATCAGGTCCGCCAGCCGGAGCGTGGCCGCGACGCGTATCGCGTAGGGCGAGGCGAGGTTGGCCAACTGGGCTACCACCGACAGTTCGCTGGGATTGGCTGGGTCTTCGGCTTCTCCATAGAGATTTTCGATCATTGTCTCTCCTTGATTGGATTGGTCCCTCCTTGGGGCGGACCACTAGTGCTCAGGTGCCTACCGCAAAGCCGGATTCATCAGCGGTGGATCACCGAGGACATGGACGCGCCGCAGGTGACGCCCGCATCTGCTGGCGTAGGGCTCCCGGCCATGCAGCAAGGTGTAGTTGTCCGCGACGACGACATCACCCTCCTGCCACTCGTGGGCGTAGCAATGACGCGGCTCGTACAGCGCATTCCGCAGCGTCTGCTCGATCTCGGCGACACGCTCATCCGGCACGTCATGGAACTTCACCCGCGGGCGGTTGACGTAGCCGATGCTCTCAGAAACGGGCTCCAAATAGCGAATCGTCGGGAATCCTCTGATCGGGTGCTCGACAACCAGTGGAGATACAGCCGTACCGCCGTAGTGAGACTCCTTCATGACCCGGTAGGTGAGGGTCAGGTTCTCCCACAGCTTCTGGGTCGGAGCGTCGGCGTCGTCGAGTACTCTGGTGGTGTCGCAGAAGATGGTGCGTCCACCTTGCCCCTCGTCCAGAGCCTTGATGCACTGGAAGATCTGGAACTCCGGGATCCGATCAAAAAACATGCCATCCCAGTGAAACGACACTCCGGTGTTGTCGAAGACGTGATCGGCTGGGCGCTCGTGCTCGACCAGTTCAAGCACGGCCCCGAAAGACCAGGCAAGCACCTGTCCCCACGATGCGGCGTACCGCGCCAGTTCTTCCGGATCTGAGAAAGCGCCGAAGCCACGAAATATGAGGAGGTGATACTTGCGCACCAGGTCCTGAACAGCCGGAATCGGAACCTTCGTCATATCTGCCTCGGCTCCAGCCGGACGTATCATCACGCCGAAGGGGGAGACGACTTCCACGTTGAACTGGCTGGGCAGGTCGGTGGGCAACAGTTCCATGAGACTTTCCTCTCGAACTCGGCGCGGCCTACGATGTTCGGCCTTGGCGGGCTCTTGACTCCTTTAGGCGACGAGGCATGAAGAGCTGCTTGAAGAAAGGTTTGACTGGCACGCAACATAGTGTGACGGCCTGCCGTGAAGGTAAACGAGATCGGCGCCCAAGGCTTCTGCCTGGTATCGCTTCATGAGAACGAACCGGCCCTGGACCTCGACCGCCGTGCCATGCCAGGGGGTGATCCAGTTGTCCGAGGCATCAAGAAGGTTGATGCCGAGCTTGTCCGAGCCGCAGGGCTGCGGATGGATAGACAGTCGCACCGCTTCTGGAAAACGTTCCGCGATCAGCCTTCCCCAAGCCCTGCTCCGCTGTATGACACCATAGGCCCGCTCGCGACACTCTCGTTGAAGAGCGGCACGACTCTTCTTGTAGTCGGGCCTATCAGCGTCCTCGAGGAGGAATCTCGTTATACCGCGATATAATGTGAGCAAGTCTCCGCCCTCGCGCACTTGCCGCTTGAGCTCGTCAACACCTTCACCATAGCGCTCCATCAGCAGGAGACGCATCTTTTCATATGTGCATCCTCTGTACTCGTCATCAAGGCCGAATACATCCAATGGCCCTGGACCGGTTGCCTCGATCATTCCTCTCAGCCCTACCTGATAAAAGGTGATATCCGAGTCGGCGATATGCACGAGATCACTGAATACATGACCGTCGGAACAAATAATGATCCGAGCCCCTGGAGCGTAGATTCCTTGAATCTTATCGCAGATCTTACGAAGAAAGTCCAGCGAGAGTTGTTCCGCCATGTCGGGAGCAACGCCGATCACTTTCGACTTGTTCGGCGACTTGCCGGGAAATGCGGGAAGCGCGAAATCGACCGGGACACTTCGTGAGACAAATCGCGCGACGCGCTCCCGGTGAGCTGCTATGCAGCTCTTGCAGGGGCGGGAGATACAAGCTACCTCCCTGGCCAGTCGCTGGTGCTGCGCAAGGACCATCAATATGTCCGAGGAAATTTCATGTTCACGGGTAGTCCACATGGCTAGGGCTCCTCTCGTCCCCGTCATCGCGGTGCGAGATCATCACTGCGGCTTCGAGCCAGCTTTGTTTGGAACTCTCTGCTGCTGAAAGAATGCGGCGGCGCGGAAGGCTCGTCAGGGTCGCTGGTTCTGGATTAACGCACGGTCGGGATCACTCTCGAGTGCTGCCCGCAAATCTTCCGAAACTGCTCTGCGCTCGCCTCTGTATCAAAGGCGCGTATCGGGTACGCGCAGAACAGCAAGAACGGGTGCCTGGTGGCGAGGTCATTCCAGAGGTCCTCTAATGCGATGGCAGCTCCGACGTTCCCCTGGTCCCACAGCACCGCGACCAACTCACCGTAGATTCGCACATCGCATGGGCGCTGCGCCGCTCGAGAAACGAGCGTCCCCATGGCGGCGCTGAAGCGTGCCGCGTCCGGCATGCACTCCACCATGAACTTTGACAACGTTTCGGACGCATTCAGTGCAATGTACCGGCCGCATCGCTGGGCCGCACGTAGGTCGATGCCCGCTTCCGTGAGGGCGCGGCCGAACAAATCCAGGTGGGAGCCGGTGGCAACCACGATGGCAGCATTGCCGGCGAGGAGGCCCGGCACGAGGAAATCCCGAACGGAGTCCACGAGGAAGGCTTCCGTCTCGTAGAATCCAACGACATGCGAATGACCCTCAAGGGTGACGATGTCGTCACGCTGTGGCTCGTTCGCAGTCAGGCCGCCCTGCACCTGGTCCGCCAGGGGCAACGTCGCGCTCAGTCTGGCCAGCCGATTAGCGAGGGCGCGTCGACCGATGCGGTATTGACCGCCTGTCCGCCGCACGCCGAGACGCTCGGCCCAGGTGCTGTCGAGCAGGACGTAGCCATTCGGCCAGCGCGGACGGCGGTTCTGCCGTTGGTAAGGGATCATGGGCATCGTCCCCTCCTCCTACATTCGTGGGGCTATCCGGGACTAGGGTGCGCGCGGCTGGACTCGGCGATGCGAGTAGTCGACTACTCGTATCGGGCGAGGATGGGTACGCAGCCGGAGTCAGTGGCCGTGGAGTAGGGCGGCGAGTTCGGCGCGGTCGGTGGTGCCAAGTTTGGCGCTGGCGCGGTAGAGGTGGCCTTCGACAGTGCGGACCGATACGACCAGCCGTTCGGCGATCTGGCGGTTGGACAGGCCGCCGGCGGCCAGAGTGACGATCTCCCGTTCTCGGCTGGTCAGCGGCAGCGGCAGCGGCAGCGGCGCAGCGACGGCGGCCAGGGCGGGGGTGCGGGCGCCCTCACAGAACTGCGCCAGCCGGTGGGCGCGAGTGGTCGCGGCCTTGGCGGCGCCGCGCCGATCATGGCGGGGATGTACCGCGGCGGCCTGGGCGGCGGCGTCAGCCGCCAGCAGCAGGGCACCGATCTGTTCGAGTTGGACCGAGGCGGCGTGTAGCGCTGCGCCGTCGTCGGCGGCCAGGGCGGCGGCATGCGCAGCGGCGGCCGGGGCGCGGGGGCCGTCGACCTGGGTGGCCAGCTGGGCAAGCCGGTCGGCCACCGTACGGTCACCGAAACAAACCGCGGTGTGCAGCGCAAGCACCTCCACGGCGGGTTGGGGTTGGGACGCGGCCACCTCAGCGGCCCGGTGGGCAAGTGCGACGGCCTCGGTGATGGAGCCCTCGGCGGCGGCCACCCACGCCTCGGCGAGCAGCACCTCTGGTTCCCGGAAGACGAACGCCGGATGCCACGCAGCGATCATGTCCTCGAGGGCCTCGCGTGCTGACGTCGCGGCACCGGCCATCCCGAGCGCGCCACTGAGGTTTACGAGCAGTTGGAAAGACCAGCCGCCGGTATCCGCGCCCCGCACTCCGGCAAGGGATTGACGGAACCACCGCGCCGCGGTCCGGACCTGTCCGCGGGACTGTGCCACCTCCCCGCACATGGCGCTGGTGATCATATCTCCGGGTCCCGGGGTGTCCTGGCAGCGCTCGCGGTAGCGCCGCGAGGCGTGGTCGGCCTGGTCCAGTAGGCCAGCCAGGAGCAGCCCCCGGAGCCACGCGTACCCGATGACGGCGGCTTGGTGCAGCCCGGTCTCCAACGAGTCGGCGCGGGCGTCGATCTGCCGCACTCTCT
The DNA here is from genome assembly GCA_050699675.1 of Pseudonocardiaceae bacterium. Classification (GTDB taxonomy): domain Bacteria; phylum Actinomycetota; class Actinomycetes; order Mycobacteriales; family Pseudonocardiaceae. Next base: position 2,474 of record JBOHFU010000116.1, on the reverse strand, counting down.
CGTCAAGCCCGTCGAGGCGGCCGAGTCCCCCGCATGCTGCGGCGAGGCCCCACGTCGCCAGCTGCGCCAGGGGCGGGGAGCATTCCGGATGGGCGAGTACCCCGGCGGCCGCCTCGGCGGCCTGGACAGTGCGGCCGAGGGAGGCGTCGAGAACCGAGCGCATCCCGGCCAGCTCTAGTGCGGCGGCATCATCCGAGAGGGTGCTCGTGACGGCGTCGAGCATGGCTTCGGCCTCCGCGGGACGGCCTAGTCCCCAGGCCAACGCGGCCACCCGGTGGATCGCCGCTTGGGCTCGCTCGGCGTCGCTGCGGGCCAGGGGGCCCAGCGCGGCCAATTCGGTGTCGGCCTCGGCCCCGCGGCCAGATCACACGAGCGCATTGCCCAGCAGCAGCCGCGGCTCGAAGCCGCCACCGGCCGCCACGGCGGCCCGCGCGACCCGCCCGGCCAGCGCGAGGTTCCCCAGCTCGGTGGCGCGGTGGGCGGCGTGGGTGAGCAGCACGGGTTCTGGTGGTAGGTCGGAGTCCAGTGTCAACAGGGCACGGCACAGGGTGTCGCCGGACCGCCGGGCGCCGGTGGCAGCCAACGCTTGCGCGATTCGGCCGCGCAGCCGACGAGCCCGCAGCCGGCCCATCTGCTCCCGCTGCACCTCGCCGTAGAGCGGATGGGCCAGCCGGGCCTGCAACCGCCGCCCGTCCGGGTACACCTCGACGAGGCCCCGGGCCTCGGCCGCCTCCACTGCCGCCGCATCGGTCAGCTCCGTCAGCAGGGGGGATGCCCAGCGGCTCGCCGAAGGCCAGCACCTCCACGACGTCTCGCTGTGCATCGGTTAGCTGGCCGATCCGGGCCGACACCAGCTCGGCCAGTCCCGGCGACAGCTCAAGCTCGCCGGACCACCGCCACACCCCGGCGACCTGGTGCAACCGGTTGGATTCCAGCTCGCCGTCGACCAGTTGCCGCAGGTACAGGGCGTTGCCCTGGGTGATAATGAACAACCGGCGGGAGGCGGCGGTATCCACTGGCCCACCCAGCGTCGCCTCCACCAACGTGGCGGTCTCGGTCTCCGACAGCGGCTGTAGCTCCAGCCGAGGCAGGTGCCCGTCTTTCCACAGCGCGGTCACCGCGTCGGGCGCGGTCTCGCCGGTGCGCAGCGTGAGCACCACCGTCGCCGCCCGGCGCAGCGCCAACTGGTGGACCAGCATCGCGGACAGCTCATCCAGCAGGTGCGCGTCATCCACCCCGACGATCACCCCGGCCCGCCCGGCGCCGGCCAGTAACGCATCACTGGCCTGGCGCACCAGCCGGGCCGGATCCGGTCCGACAAGCCCTAACGTCGTGGCGAACGCACCCAGCGGCAGCGCCCGCGCCGAGGCCGTGGCAGCCGCCCACCGGGTCAGCGCGCCGCGCTGCTCAGCAGCGGCCAGCGCTTCCCGGCCAGCCGGGTCTTGCCCACACCAGCCGCTCCAGCCAGCACCACCCCGGCCGGCCCATCCCGGCGACGGGTCAGCTGGCTGATCAGACTCAGCTCCTCGGCGCGCCCGGTCAGCGGCCATGTCGCGGTCACACCCGAAGGGTAGGCACCACCCACCCCCAGCCGGAAGCTCCGAGGTGGCCCCTGGCGTCACATCCATGAACGTGCCGGCTTCCAACTGGATGAGGAGATCGCTCACCACAGCTTCGGTCATGACCTCGTCGGGCAGACCTGGTCACGGGACCTGTAGCGCTATGTGTTGCCGAGTGGGCGGTCCCCGTTCGGCATCCCGGGACAGACCGTCGAGGAGTTGCTGGACGGCGGTGGGCACAGTGAAACCGGTGGGTCCGACGCTGACGCAGGACCAGCGGCCGTCGCTGACGACGGGCACGCCGGCGTTGGCCATGCTTTCCACGAGGTCGCCGGCGAGGTAGCTGTGGCGGCTGTCCCAGACCCGTTGACGGTCGGTCTGGTTGAGGGCGGCCCACCACTGGTGGGCGAGTTGCAGGGAGTTGCTCATCGCGGAATCACCTTCTGGATAGTCGTTGTTGTCGAGCCGCAGCTCGACGGAGTGCGCTCAGGCCGGGCATTGAGGGGACGTTGAGCCTGGCATTAGTGTGGTCGCGCCGACTTCGTGTGATCTTCTGAATCGTCGTCGCAGTCGGTATATCCAGCATTGGACCGGCTGGGGGACGAAAGCCATCACCCTTCGTTACCTCCTGGCTAAAAGGTAAAGAGGGCTGGATCCTCAGCGCGCGCCCAATGGTCTGGATTCCCCACTACATAATTCCCACGTTGCCGCGGCTTGTGGAGTACTCCACTGGGGGATTGTCCTACCGGCGGGCGAGCTCGTCGCTGGCGCTGCTGTGGAAGATTTGCTGCGTGAGTTGACGCTGGGTGGCGACGAGTTCGCCGACGACTTCGCGTTGAGCGGCGAGCAACATCTCGAACGGGTCGTAGGCACGGGAGGCCATCGTGGCGCCGGCGGGGGAGCCCAGCGCGGTGG
>JBOHFU010000115.1:0-8757 GCA_050699675.1 Pseudonocardiaceae bacterium | reverse complement strand
ACGGGCAGCAGTTCGCCACGTTCACTCACGACAATGTGGTGGTGGGGGTGGTGTTCAGCCCGGACGGGCACCGGCTGGCCACCGCCAGCGACGACCACACCGCCCGAATCTGGGACGCCACCAGCGGGCAGCAACTCACCACCCTCACCCACGACAAGCCGGTACGGGCCGTGGCGTTCAGCCCAAACGGGCACCGGCTGGCCACCGCCAGCGACGACCACACCGCCCGAATCTGGGACGCCACCAGCGGGCAGCAACTCACCACCCTCACCCACGACAAGCCGGTACGGGCGGTGACGTTCAGCCCGGACGGGCACCGGCTGGCCACCGCCAGCGACGACAGGACCGCGCGGATCTGGGACGCCACCAGCGGGCAGCAACTCGCCACGGTCACCCACAACAGCTGGGTGCAGGGGGTGGCGTTCAGCCCGGACGGACGCCGGCTGGCGACTGCGAGCTACGACGGGACCGCGCGGATCTGGGTGCTGAGCGACGATGAGTAATCGAGATGTCTTGTGGTGTTCCGATGTGATCTGTTAACTCGCTGCGAGATAGTCTTGCAGCTCTCGGAGATGACGGCGGATCTGGTTGAAATAGCCGTCACTGCGGTGTAGGGCACGTTCGAACTCCGCTATCTCTGCGGAATTCCCGGCGGTGAAGATGAGGATCTCGGTCAGTTCGAGCCGCCGATTGAATCCGTTGACTTCATCTCGCCAGGTGTGCAGGCGCCGGAGCAACTCGTCGTCGCTCCGATCGGCCAGCGCACCCGAAGTCAGGGCGGCATCCGTGGCTGATACCGGTAGCCGGGGGTAAACACGAGGTCGCGGACTCTCTTGGCTCGGGGCGTACTGCCGATCATCAAGGATGGCCGTGTCCCTTCGAAGCTCATCCACCAGGGCTATCAACGCAAGATGGCGGCGCTCCCGGGCAGCGGCTCGGCGTTCTGCAAGGATACCGGTCAGACCGCCAAGCAACCCAAAGATCTGGACTGCGGGCTCGAACATTGACGCACCGGACGTTGTGATAAACCAGACAAAGCTGATCAGCGCCGAGAAGGCCACACTACTAAACGTGACCACCGCAATGAGCGACGATCGCTGCATGTGGACCGTCACCTCCAGAGGTAGTCAGCCAGTGTCCATTCACGGGTCCGGCTGAGCTGGGTCTTCGTGGACCATCCATCGCGGGCACGATCTCCGCTGCTTTACCAAGCCGATGCTCTGTGACGCCGATGCTCTGTGACGCCGATGCTCTGTGACGCCGATGCTCTGTGACGCCGATGCTCTGTGACGCCGATGCTCTGTGACGCCGATGCTCTGTGACGCCGATGCTCTGTGACCCCAAACCAACGAAGACGAGGGCGAACAACGCCTGGTAAATACGTCATGCTCAACCCCGATCGGGTGAACTTGCCGCGATGGCCGGCCTGGAAGTGCGAACCGGCGTCGGGCCTGATCGGGATCCACCGCGACCAGGGGTCTCAGGGGTTTCTCAAGGTCTCAGAGCTTTCTCAGCCGGGTCGGTGCAGCATCATCACCAGCGCCGATGGTCGGGAGGAAGCGATGAAGCTTGTGAGGGCGGCACTGGCTGCGGTGGTGGCCGGCGCGATCGGCCTGGGCGTGCTGACCATGCCCGCCGGTGCCCGGTCGGATCCCGCGCTGCCCCCGGTGTCCGCGGAGGATCTAGTGGCCTCGATGCTCACCGCGGAGACCCCGGCGTTCGGTGGCACCGTCAAGGTGGACAACGCGCTGGGCCTACCTGCACTGCCCCTACCGCCCGGCATAGCCACAGTACTGACCCAACCGGTGACGACCTTCCGAGTCTGGTCCGACGGGCAGGGCCACGGCCGGCTGGCGCTACCGTCCCGTGGCGGTGAGCAGGTGCTGATCGAGGACGGCACGACGCTGTGGCGCTACGACTCCTCCTCGCGCACCGCGACCGCGCTGGAGCATGGCGCTGCACCGGCTCACCAGGACCCCCCGGCGACCGACCCAGCGCAGGCGGCCCGGGAGCTGGTCGGTGCCGTGCGCCAGAGCAGCACAGTGACCGTCGACGGTACCGGCTACGTCGCTAGTCGGCCCGTCTACCAGCTCGTACTCACTCCCGCGCCGACCGAGCGGACCCTGCTGCGCGAGGTGCGGGTGGCGGTCGACTTGGTCCTGCGAGTTCCGCTGCAGTTCACCGTGCTGACCAACGGATCCGCCGACCCTGCGCTGCAGATCGGCTTCTCCGACCTCAACGTCGGCACGCAGGACCCGGCGCTGTTCCAGTTCACCCCGCCGGCGGGGGTCACGGTGCAGCGGCCCGATCCGTCCAAGAACGAGCCCTCGCCGGGGCACTTTGAGGGTGCGCAGGGCATGATCCGCATCCAGGGTGACGGGTGGGACACCGTGGTGCTCGGGCAGCTGCCCCGCGCCGGCTCAGATCCGCAACGCGATCCGCTGGCGTTGGTCCAGCAGATCGGCCGCCCGACCAGCGGGCCGTGGGGCAACGGCTGGGTGGTGCAAACCGCGGTGGTCACCGTGCTGGTGACCTCCGACGGACGGGTCGCCGCCGGCGCGGTGCCGCAGCAGGTGCTCGACGAGGCCCTGAACCGGTGACGGCCGGCTCGGTCACCCCCACCGCGATCGCGACACCCGCCGGGCCTGACGGGGTGGCGATCCGGGTCCGGGGGCTGCGCAAGGTGTTCGGCGCCACCGTCGCGGTGTCCTCAGTGGACCTCGACGTGCCGGCTGGCGCCGTGCTCGGTGTGCTGGGCCCCAACGGCTCGGGCAAGACCACGCTGATCCGGATGTTGCTGGCGCTGTCCCGGCCCACCGCGGGAACCGTGGAGCTGCTCGGTGCGCCGGTACCGGCCGCCGCCGGGACGGTGCTGCCGCACGTCGGTGCGCTGGTGGAGGGCCCCGGCTTTCACCCGTTCCTGTCCGGCCGGGAGAACCTGCGGCGTTGCGCGGCCGCCGAGCCGCTGCTGCCGGCTAAAGCGATCCCAGGCGCGGTGGAGGCGGCGTTGCAGCGGGTGGACCTTGTGCCGGCCGCCGGCCGGCGCTACCGCGCCTACTCGCTGGGGATGAAACAGCGCCTGGGTCTGGCCGCGGTGCTGCTGGTGTCTCGCCGGCTGGTGGTGCTCGACGAGCCGACCAACGGCCTGGACCCAGCGGGAACCCGGGAGGTCCGGCGGATCATCGCCGAGTTGCACGCCGGCGGTGCCACCGTGCTGGTGTCCTCTCACCTGCTTGCCGAGGTCGAGGCGACGTGCACGCATGTGGCGGTGCTCGCCGAGGGGTCGCTGATCGCGGCGGGTCCGCTGGCCGCGCTGCTCGACGGCGAGGCACCCGCGCTGGACGTGCGCACCCCGGATTCCACCGTCGCGATGCAGGCGCTGCGGGCGGCCGGGATCGGCGCGGCGATCCGTCCGGACGGGGTGCGCGTCGAGCTGGCCGGCACCGACCCGCCCACGGTGGTGGCGCTGCTGGTCGGCGCCGGCGTCGCGGTACACGAGGTGCAGCGGTGGCGGACCGGGTTGGACGAGCTGTTCGCGCAGTTGACCGAGGGGAACGGGCATTGACCATCTCCCGGACCATCTCCGGCGACGCGGGGAGCGCCCCGCTGTCCGGCCCGGTGCGCGCTCCGCTGGTGCGGCTGCTGCGCAGCGAGCTGCGCTGGGTGCTGCGCCGCCCGCGCACCCAGGTCGCGCTGGGCCTGCTCGCGGTGGTCCCGGTGCTGATCGGGATCGGCATCGTGGCGACCGACGGGCCGGGCGGGTCGGGGCTGCTCACCCAGGTCGCCGGTAACGGGCTGGTGCTGCCGGTAGCGGCGCTGTCGATCTCGCTGGCGCTGCTGCTGCCGCTGGCCGTGGCGATGGCCGCCGCCGACGCGCTGGCCGGCGAGTCCGCGCACGGGACATTGCGCGGGCTGCTGCTGGCGCCGGTGAGCCGGGCCCGGCTGGTGCTGGTCAAAGCGATCGGCGTGCTGGCCGTCGCGGTGGCCGCGGTCGCCGCGGTCGCAGTGGTGGGCATCGTCACCGGGTTGGTCCTGGTCGGCCCTTCCGGCAGCGCCCAAGGCATGCTCACGCTGTCCGGCACCGAGGTCGGTCCGGGATCGGCGCTGTTGCGGATCTCGCTGGCCGCAGCGTGGACCGTCGGGCAGCTCGCCGCGGTGGGTGCGGTGGCTCTGGCGGTGTCCTCGACCACCGACCACCCGCTGGTGGTGCTCGCAGCCACGCTGGGCGGGCTGATCGTGTTCGGGGTGCTCTCCGCGATCCCCGCCCTGGACTGGCTGCAGCCGGCGCTGCTCACCACCGGGTGGTTCGCGATCGCCGACGTGCTGCGCGACCCCTTACCGCTGGACGGGCTAGCGTCCAGCACCCTCCGTGCCGCGTGCTACCTGCTGCTCGGCGTGGGCCTCACCCTGGTAAGAACAACCACCCGCGAAGCCTGATCCCCGATAGCGCTTGGTGACATCCCGACATCGCTACTAGCGTCTTCGCCTGTGCGAGAGGCAACGATCCGTTACCGGTCGATCGTGGAGGACAGCGCCCGGTGGGAGGGTTTCACCTTCCGGGAAGGCGACATCGTCATCAGCACCCCGTCGAAATGCGGCACGACCTGGATGCAGATGATCTGCGCTCTCCTGGTCTTCCAGACCCCGGACTTCGACCGGCCGCTCGCCGAGATCTCACCGTGGTTCGACATGCTGACGACCGACCGTGACGAGCTCGTCGCCGCGCTCGAGGCGCAGCCCCACCGGCGGTTCATCAAGACCCATACGCCGCTCGACGGTCTCCCGCTCGACGACCGGGTCACCTACATCTGTGTCGGCCGCGACCCCCGCGACGCCGGCTTCTCCTGGTCCAACCACCTGGCCAACCTCGACATGGACGCCTTCTTCGCCGCCCGGCGCAAGGCGGTCGGCCTCGAGGACGTCGACGAACTGCTGCCCGGCGGACCGTCGGTGCTGCCACCGACCGAGATCGAGCGGTTCTGGCAGTGGGTGGACGACACAAGGACCGCCAGCGAGTCACCGGCCAGCTTGGCAGCCCTCTTACACCACGTCCGCACCTTCTGGCCAGCGACGACCGGCGCTCCCAACCTTATCCTGCTGCACTACGACGATCTCCAGGCCGACCTCGAAGGGCAGATGCGCTACCTGGCCCGGCGACTCGGCATCGACGTGCCCGAGCAACGGTGGCCGGAGCTGGTGCCGGCCGCCCGGTTCAACGAGATGCGCCGCCGCGCCGACGACCTCGTGCCCAACCGGGGCGACGCCCTGTGGCACGACAACGCGAAGTTCTTCCACCGGGGGACGAGCGGGCAGTGGCGCACACGGCTGAACGAGGACGACCTTCGGCGGTATCACCTCCGGGTCGCCGAGCTCGGCGACCCGGAGGTGACTGGATGGCTGCATCGAGACGCAGGGACATCACGACCCATTGGGGCCGGTTGACGGGCGTAGCATACACAACATCTCATCAGTGATGTATGCTCACGGCATGGTGATGCGGCGGTTCCAGATCCTCCTCGATGAGGAGCTCGATGACGCCCTCGAGCGGCAGGCCGTGCTCGAATCGGTGTCCAAGGCCGAACTGCTGCGCCGGTACGCCCGGGAACGCCTCGCGCCGCTACCACCCGTACGTGCGGACCCACTGTGGGAACTCGTCGGGGTCGATGACACCGACGATGATCCCGGCGGCACGGTGGACCTCGACGAGGTCGTGTACGGAGGCCGGCGCTGATCTTCGTCGACACGTCGTTCTGGTTCGTCCTGCGGCGACGGCGCGACCCGAACCATGAACTGGCGCAGGACTTGCTCGAGAAACACGGCGGCCAGCCGCTGGTCACCAGCAATCACGTCCGCGGCGAGACGTGGACATTGATCAACCGCCGAGAGGGTCATCGAGCTGCCGTGGTGTTTCTGGACGCGCTGTCGCGATCGCCGCGGTTACACGTCGAGTACGTGACCGATCAACTCGAACTGCAGGCCCTGTCCTGGCTGCGGCAGCGTGACGACCGCAAGTTCTCCTTCGTCGACGCCACGAGCTTCGCCGTGATGCGCCACCGGAGTGTGCGTGACGCGCTCGCGTTCGACGGTGGCTTTGCCGCCGCCGGCTTCATCGAGCTGCGGTAGTATTCAAGTAAGCCTGCCCGCCCGGCAGTAGTAGTCGCTGAGTAGGTTCCCGGCGAGTCCATCTCCGCATCCATGACACACCGGGACAGGGCAGCCAAGACGGGCCCGAGTTAACCTGAGGCACGCTCGAAGGCAACGGGCGAGGGGGTGAGTCTAATGGCTGTGAAAGCGTACGCGGCGAATGCCGCGAAGGGGACGCTCGAGCGGTACGACTACGAAGCTGGGCCGCTCGGCGCCGATGACGTCGAGATCCAGGTGACCCATTGCGGCATCTGCTACAGCGACATTTCGATGATCGACAATGACTGGGGCTGGAGCCAGTACCCCTTGGTGCCGGGTCACGAAGTGATCGGGCTCATCACTGCGGTAGGTGCGAACGTCGGCGGCACACGCCAGGTCGGGCAGCGCATGGGAGTCGGCTGGCAGGTGGGGTCTTGCGGCACATGCGAGTGGTGCGCACGGGGCAAGGAGAACCTCTGCGCAGCCGACCGCCCGACGATCGTCGGGCGCCATGGCGGGTGGGCCAGCTCAGTTCGCTGCCAGGCGGAGTTCGCCGTGCCCATCCCGGACGAGCTCCCCTCGGAGAACGCGGGACCGCTGATGTGCGCGGGTGCAACGGTCTTCACGCCCATGGTGGAGTACGGCGTCATGCCGTGGATGCGCGCCGCTGTCGTCGGGATTGGCGGTCTCGGCCACCTGGCTGTTCAGTTCCTCGCGAAGTTCGGCTGCGAGGTGACGGCCATCTCGTCGAGCCACGACAAGGACGCGGACGCTCGCAAGCACGGCGCAGCTCGTTTCATCGCGACCACAGGCACCGACGAGCTGCAAAGGGCCGCCGGAACATTCGATTTCATCTTGTCGACAGTGCCGGCGGATGTCCCCTGGGGTGACTACCTCGCAGCGCTTCGACCGCAGGGGCGGCTCGTCATCGTCGGCCTACCGGAGTCGGACATCCGGTTTCCGGTGGTGCCGCTGCTCTTCGAGCGCTCGGTGAGCGGCGGCGCGGGCGGAAGCCCCTCGGATATCGCGCGCATGCTCGAGTTCGCGGCGCGTGCGGGCATTGTTCCGAGAGTCGATCAGTTCCCGATAGCGGACGTGAATCGCGCCGTCGATCACGTGCGCTCGGGTAAGGCACGCTTTCGCGCGGTGCTGGTCGCCTAAGCCGGCCGGCTCGGGGCCGAGGGCGCTCCGCTCAGCCCGAGCCCAGTTCCTGCGTCGGCGACACCCGGCTGCACCGTCAGCGGCCGGCAAGACAGGATGGGGGCATGGCAAAACTTTGGGACGACGAGCAGGTGGCAGGTGCCCTGGAGGAGCTCACCGATTGGCAGCGTGACGGTGATTCGATCGTGCGTACCGCGAAGCTGCCCAGCTTCCCGGCGGCCATCGAAGCGGTCCGCGCGGTGGCCGAGATCGCCGAGGCGCGCAATCACCACCCCGATATCGACATCCGCTGGCGCACCGTGACCTTCCGCTGCAGTACCCACTCCGAGGGCGGGATCACCGGTCAGGATGTCGAACTCGCCGGGGAGATCGACCGCGTGCTGGCCGGCGCGACAGGCTGAGGTATCCCCGCTGCGCCGCTATACCGGTGGCTGTGGGTTGCTACCCGTGCCAGATCTCGTCCAAGGCAACAGCGAACTCCCGGGCCGCCTCGTCTGGATGCAGCCGTAGCCGCGACATGGCCAGGTGATAGACCTCATCATCACTGCGCCGACCGATCACCCATACCACGACGACCGAACCGTCCGGGTCTACCCGGTAGACGATGCGGTAGTCGCGATCACCGACCACCAGCTTTCGGAACGTCGTGAGATTGCCGCTGAGCTTGCTGCCCAACGGTGATCCGCGCTTCTCGGGTTCCGTCTGAAGCTTCTTGAGGCCCTTCAAGACGATGACGCGCGCGGCGCCGTCCAGGTCATGGAGGTCCTCGCGCGCGTCCTCGGTCAGCCGAACCTCGGCCATCCCCCGCTCCGCCTCAGTCCTCGTCTGTCAAGGCGTCAAGATCGACGCCGAACTCGGCAGCGACCTCTTCCAAGCTGTACCGCCGGCCGCTGTCAGTCACCGTTCGGGCCAGTGCCACGCTCAACAGGCGCAGGTCACCCTCCAGCTCCTCCAGACGCGCAAGCCGCTCGACGGCGTCGATACCGACCACGGCGGCGACGGCCTTGTTGTTCCGAAGCACGACCTGAGTTCGCCCCTGCGCAGCGTCCTGAATCAGCCGCGACACGCCCCTGTTGCTGGCCTCGGTCACACTGATCATATCTTGAGTATCGACGTTCACTTCTCGTTACCTCCCACAAATGTATCCAGGATTCTACCCAGAAGTTGTAGCGGCGCGCCAGAGGGCGTCGCAGCTTTGGCACGCCGCGACCCTGGACCGGACAGGGGGCTCGAGTCCCAGTGCCAGGCCAACAGGGGTTCCGTATGCCGACTTCGGATCGCGCATCGCGCCCCACAAGGGCGTAGCCACCAAGGTGACCGAGCAACGAAAATGATCACCGCCTCGGCACGACACCGCTCGCAGACAGGTGAAGGCCCTGCTGGACCCGGCGCGGCAGGCTCGGGCACCCACCGCTATCCGCGAGACAACGGCGCTAGACCACTGATGGAAAGAATCGAAGACAGAGATTGACC
>JBOHFU010000114.1:0-8802 GCA_050699675.1 Pseudonocardiaceae bacterium | reverse complement strand
CCAGAGAGAGCCCGGCGTTGGCGCGCCTGCGTGCGAGTTCGGCGGCGAAGTCCGCCCGTTCGGCCATCGCGTTCCCTTGTTGTCGCCTGTTGGGCCGCCACCCAGCGGAGGCGACACTGAGAGGGTGTCACCCGTTCCGTGTCGGTGCGACCTTGACTCCATGCAGTGGTACTTCCGTACCGTCGGCGATCGCGACACCCACCGTGGCGCGTTTGAATCGGGCACGGTTGTCGCACTGTGCGGGGCATGCCGCCCTCGGGAGCGGCTACCGGGTTTCACGAACTTGAGAGTGGTCAGGCTGCCCGACGGCGGCGTCCAGCTCGATCCGCACGCCGTTGGGTCCTGCGTGATCAAGCTGGACGCCGCCGAGGGCCGCGCGCTGGGCCGGGTGCTGCGCGATTGGCTGGGGTGACCGGCGAGCCGGGACGGGGAGGCGAGCTGATGGCCGGACCGTGCTCTCGTGCTACGGGGCGTGACCGGTTTGGCGGCTGCCGGCTGTAGTCGCCCGGTGGCACGCTGCTACCTGAGGCCGCCGTGACGGTGCTGGCGCTCGGTGGCCCGGCCAGCTGATGGAGGGCCGATGACGGACGACGTCTTGCCGCTGTTCTCGGTGCTGCCGGGGGCCCGGCGCAAGGGCAAGCTGATCTTTCTTCCGTTGATGTATATCGGTAAGGAAACCCTCTACGACACGAGGATGTTCGTACTCGGTGCGCACATCACCAGCTGGACTTGCACGAGGGGTGAATCCTCCCTCGCCTGCAACAGGCTGGGGGACCTCGCGCCCCACGACGAGTTCCGGATGACGGTCACGTCGGACGGCCACCCGGGGCGCTTGGAGTTCGTTCTTGACGTGCTGGGTGATGGGGAGCACCAGCGCAAGATCTACGTCGAGGTCCCGGAACCGACCAGCGTGCCGGTGCTCACCGAGCACCCGGCGATCTCGGATTCACCGCTCAATCTCTGATAGCTCCCGCACCGGGGGACGATCCTCGCATGTGGTGGGGGACCATCGTGGCCATGGGTGTCGATGACCGCAGCGTGGCCGAGGTGGGCCGGGGGATGCGGCCTCCCCGGCGCTACAACCAACTGACCGACGAAGGCCGGCTGTCGCTCGGCGTGGTCCTCCAAGAGGCCCGCAGCGACGCGCGGTTCGCCGGTATGGTTCGGCGGTCCGCCTGATGGCCGAGCTGCTGGAAATTGTCACGTCCCCGTGGAATCTGCTCTGGGTCCTCGTCGTGTTCGGGCTCGCCCCGGGACTGTGCCTGCGCCTGATCGCCTAGGCGACGTGTTCGAGCACGTGCCGACCGACTACGACTGCCCGTTCTGCCAGCCACCGATGAGTTTGCGCCATGAGATCGGTCAGTACGGGTACAACACGCTCACGTGTAAGGAGGTACCGATGACCACCGACGGATTCACCACGTGCCTGTGGTTCGACGGGCAAGCCGAAGAGGCGGCGAACCACTACATCTCGATCTTCAAGGACTCCAAGCTCGGAAGAGTCGGTCGCTACACCGAGGCCGGGCCGGGTCCCGCCGGCACAGTTCTGACCGTCGAGTTCGAGCTCAACGGCCAGAAGTTCGTCGCCCTGAACGGCGGGCCGCAGTTCACCTTCAACGAGGCCATTTCGTTCCAGATCCACTGCAATGACCAGGACGAGGTGGACTACTACTGGAGCAAGCTCTCCGAGGGTGGCGAGGAAGTCGCCTGTGGCTGGTTGAAGGACAAGTACGGGCTGTCCTGGCAGGTCATCCCCACCGTGCTCATCGACATGGTCAGCGACCCGGACCCGGAGAAGGCGAAGCGGACCACCGAGGCGATGCTCGCGATGACCAAGCTCGACATCGCCGCACTCCAGAAGGTCCACGCGGGGGAATAAGAGGCCCGCGCGGCGGCTGGCCTTGTGGATCATGACATACCGAGATCTGCGTAGATTGCCACCGCGGTGGTCTACGCGCCGGTACGATTCGGCTGGTGCGATCTGCTCGCGTGGTGGTAGTGGTCCTCCTGCTGGCAGTAATCACCGCGGCGCGCTTGACGGTGAATCAGCCCAGTCTCGCGATCTTCATCTACGCCCTGATCCCGATCGTGCTCGCCGCGTTCTGGTTCGAGTTGTGGGGCGCGCTGATGACCGCGGCCGCGGCGTCGCTGCTGTACGCGGTCGGTGAGTTCGTCGTGCCGTCTCCGGAGTTGACGGGCTCCGCGCTGTGGGTCGCTACCGCTAACCGTTCAGGCCTGTATTTCGGCGTGGCGGTGCTGGTGGTGCTCCTGCTGCGACGCGAACGGCGGATGGTGACTCGGGTCAAAGAGCAGCAAGACGAGCTCAACGAGCTGGAATCGTTGCGCGCGGCGCTCACTCCGCCGGACGTCCCATTGCGACCACAACTGGAGGTCGCGACCTCGTTCACCCCCGCGGAAGGGCTGGTGGCTGGCGATTTCTTCCTGGTCAGCGAAGGCCCGATGGGCAGCACGACGATCGTGATCGGCGACGTCGTCGGACACGGCGTGGACGCCGCCCGCCGGGCCGCCTACGTGCGTGCCGCGTTGGTCACGTTTGCAAAGTTCAGCAGCGATCCGGTGCACTTGCTGCAGTTCGCTAACGCCGCGCTGGTCGAACGCGTCGGGGACAGTGCCCAATTCGTGACCGCGGTCTGCGTGAACATCGAGGCGCCACGCGGCACCAGCTCCTCGTCCAGCCCAGGCAGGGATCAGCGATGCAGACAGGTGCCCGACGGTGCGAGAGTCGTCCGACAGCTTGGCGGAGGTGCCGTACTTGGCGAAGTAGATCTGCGCCCTTCGACGTTCTTAGCGGCCCTAGTACCCGGATCCTTGGCCCCCTAGCTGCCCCAACACCCACAGCAACACGATGATCACAATAACGACTTCATACCACTTGGCGTAGAGCATCTTGACCCTCCTTCCGCCAGTGGGGCTGCCTTCTCGCACTAAAGCACCCTCCCTCAACCCATTAGGTGTGCTCAATGACACGGCTGAGGCTGATTTCACTAAGGGAGGCAGATGGGACTCAAGGGGTTGAGAAAGTCCACCCAAATGCAGTAGCCTTCGTACGCAACCAGCGGACCCATGGTGCCCTGCGTGCTACGTAGGGTAATGGACACGAGCGCGACTTGAATCCGGCAGTCTGAGCTGATCAGGCTAGGGTGCCCGGTATGTCGCGAACCGTGCTGCTCCGGGCTGATCGACAGCCGTGAGCGCCCGCGTCGAGGGAGAAGAGATCGCGCAATTGCTCGGGCTGGAGCGGTTGCCGGGGGAGGGCGGCCTCTTCCGCCGGACCTATGTCGACGCGCACTGCTCGGTGATCTACTTCATGCTGCTCGCCCCGGATTTCTCGGCACTGCACGCGCTCGACGGTGTGGAGACCTACCACTGGTACGCCGGATCGCCGTTGGGGCTGCTGTTGCTGCACCCGGACGGGCAGGTCGAGCAGCCAGTCCTCGGGCCGGACCTTGCGCTGGGAGCAAGGCCGCAGGTCGTCGTGCCCGCGGGGGTGTGGCAGGGCTCCAGCCCGCTCGGCGAGTGGACGCTGGTGGGTACCACCATGGCTCCGGCGTTCGACTGGTCGGCCTTCCGCCTCGGCCGGCGCGCCGAGCTGCTCGCGGGCTGGCCGCACGCGGCACCCCAGATTCGTGCCCTCACCCGGGCCTGACCAACCGCTACCAAGTCGGGTGCGCTGAGACGCCGCCGTCGACCACGAGATCGTGCCCGGTGATCCACCCGGCCATCGAGGAGGCCAGGAACACGCAGGCGTTACCTACGTCGGCTGCCCGGCCGAGCCGTCCCAGCGGCACCGCCTGCCGGAATCGCGCGACACCGTCGGGCCAGTCGCGGTCCAGGCCCTCGCGCCAGATCAGCCCGGGGGAGACGCTGTTGACCCGGATGCCGTGCCGGCCGTACTCCAACGCCGCAGCGCGGGCAAAGTGGATCATTGCCGCCTTCGACGCGCAGTAGTGCGCGTGTGACCAGCCCGGCTGCGTGCCCTCGATGGATCCGATCAGGATGATCGCCCCGCCGCCGCCCCGCTCGCCCATCGCCGATGCGGCGGCCTGGACCGTTGCGAAGCTACCGGTCAGGTTGGTGTCGACGACCTCGCGCCACTGCGCCACCGTCATCGTCGCGAGCTCGGCCACCGGCTGCACCCCGGCGTTCGCCACCACGGTGTCCAGCCGCCCGAACGCCTCGACGGCCGCGGCCATCAGGCCCGTGCAGCCGGCGGGGTCGGTGACGTCGCACTGGGCCGCGATTGCGCGCCCGCCCCCGGCGATGATGTCCGCGACCACGCCGGCGGCCGGCTCGGCACTGCTCCGGTAATGCACGACGACCGCCGCACCGGCTGCCGCGAACGCGCGGGCGATACCGCCGCCGAGGCAGCCGCCCGCGCCGGTCACCACCGCCACGGTCCCGCTCAGATTCACGCCATCAATCGTCGCACCCAGATCATCCGGGAGATCTGTGCGCAAGCATCGGTGGTGCTTCCTGACCGTAAGATGCTGAGTATTCCGCGCTACACCCAGCAGCGAGTGGAGAAAATGACCGCGGCGCAACGCGATGGAGATCGCGATGGAAGCCCTCGGGACCGGAATGACTGGTGTCCTCACCCAGGTCGTGCCACCTGATCTGTTTCACGCTCGGATGCAGATGGCGCTGTCGTTGGGCTGGCACATCGTGGTGGCCTGCTTCGGGGTGGGGTTCCCCGCGATGGTGGTGTTCGCCGAGTGGCGCGCGCATCGCAACGGGGATCCGGACCTGGACGCGCTGGCGCACACCTGGGCCAAGGCGCTGGGTGTGTTGTTCGCGGTGGGTGCGGTGTCGGGTACGATCCTGTCCTTCGAGATGGGGATGCTCTGGCCGGGGCTGATGGAGCGGTTCGGGCAGATCTACGGGTTCCCGTTCACCCTGGAGGCGTTCGCCTTCTTCATCGAGGCGATCTTCCTCGGGGTGTACCTGTACGGGTGGAACCGGTTGCCGCCGCGGATCCATCAGCTGACCGGCCTGCCGGTGATCGTCTCCGGGGTGGCCGGGGCGTTCTTCGTGGTGGCGGCCAACGGGTGGATGAACACCCCGACCGGATTCGAGATCCGCAACGGCCAGATCGTGAACACCGACCCGTGGGTGGCGATGTTCAACCCCTCCACCGCCTCGCAATCTGTGCACATGATCCTCGCCGCGATCATGGTCACCGGTTTCTGCGTGGCGTCGGTGTACGCGGTCGGGATGCTCCGGGGCCGCCGCAGCCGCTATCACCGGCTGGGTCTGCTCGTGCCGTTGACCGTCGCGGCGGTCGCGGCGCCGATCCAGATCGGCGTGGGTGACTGGATCGCCAATGTGGTGGCCAACCACCAACCGGCGAAGTTGGCGGCGTTGGAGGGCCGCTACCAGTCGGGTACGGGAGCGCCGCTGTCGCTGGGTGGGATCTACGTCGATGACAGGCTCGTCGGCGCGATCGAGATCCCGTACGGGCTGTCGTTGCTCATCCACCATGACCCGAACGGTTTCGTGGCCGGACTGGACCGGGTGCCGCCGGAGCTGCGCCCGCCGGTGAACGTCGTGCACCTGTCCTACAACGTGATGGTCGGCATCGGGTTCGCGTTGCTGGGGCTGGCGTCCTGGCTGGCCTGGGCTTGGTGGCGACGCCGCGACATCCCGCGCACCCCCTGGTTCCTGCGTGCCGTCGCGCTGTCCGGGTTGGCAGCCGTGGTAGCGCTGGAGGCCGGATGGGTGGCCACCGAGGTGGGCCGGCAGCCCTGGATTGTCTATGAGATCCAGCTGACCCGTGACGCGGTGAGCACCGCACCGGGGCTGCGCTACGGCTTCTACCTGGTGCTGGCGGTCTACCTGGTGCTCACCGTCATGACGGTGTACGTGCTGCGCCGCCTCGCCGGGGCACCGCCCAAGACGTCGATCGCCCCCCAAGAGCCCGAGCCGGAGCAGCAGCGGGTGGGAGGCGCGACCTGATGGCCGCCGACGCACTTGGTCCCGCGGAGGCGGCATTATGACCGAAGCCGTGCTGGCGATCATGTGGGTCGGCCTCACGGCCTACGCCCTGTTCGGCGGTGCCGACTTCGGCGGCGGTTTCTGGGACCTGCTGGCCGGGGGCACCAAACGGGGCCGCTCACCGCGGCGGCACATCGAACATTCCATCGGCCCGGTCTGGGAGGCCAACCACGTCTGGCTGATCTTCGTGCTGGTGGTGCTCTGGACCAGCTTCCCGCCGGCGTTCGCCGCGATCGCCTCCACCCTCTACATCCCCCTCACGCTGGCCGCGCTGGGCATGATCGCCCGCGGGTCGGCGTTCGCGTTCCGCCACTCGGTCGACCAACTCGCGTTCCAGCGGCTGTTCGGGGCCTCATTCGCGTTCTCCTCGGTGGCCACCCCTTTCTTCCTTGGCACCATTGCCGGCGCCGTGGCCTCGGGACGGGTTCCTCCGGGCATCGCAGCCGGGGACGTGATCAGCAGCTGGCTCAACCCCACCTCGATCCTCGGCGGGGTCATCGCAGTCGGTGTGTGCGCCTACCTCGCTGCTGTGTACCTGTGCGCCGACGCCCAGCAGCACCGCGATCTGTCGTTGCTGGAGTACTTCCGCGCCCGTGCCATCGCCACCGCCGTGCTCCTCGGCGGCATCGCACTGGCCGGCATCGCCGTGCTCCGCGCGGATGCACCTCAACTCTTCAACGGCCTCATCTCGCGCGGCCTCCCGCTCATCCTGGCCTCCGTGGCGGCCGGGATCTGCTCGATCCTGCTGCTGGCCCGCAGACGAGCCGGTTTAGCTCGGGTTGCGGCCGCCCTGGCGGTCATCACCGTCATCTGGGGATGGGCCGTCGCCCAGTATCCCTACCTCCTGCAGCCCGAACTCACCGTGCAAGCTGCCGCCGCGCCCGAGACCACGCTGCGCGCGATGCTGATCAGTCTGGTGGTCGGCGCGATCCTGATCGTGCCCTCATTGGTCTTCCTTTTCACCCTGTTCCGGCGCAGCCACTCCGAAACCAGCCAGACGGTGAAACACTGACCGGTGTGCAGAGCTCAAAAGGAGACGCCGAGTGGGCACTGCGCCGTTGTTGCCGACATTGCACCACCCCACCGACGCTGAGGCGCTGCGGTTCGAGCCGCGTTGGCTGACCCATCGGGAGCTCGGTGTGGTGACCGCGGCGCTGGCGCCCCGGCTGTCTCGCGCCCGGCGGGTCGCGGTCTGGGCTGCGCCGGAGCTGGAGACCTGCGTGGCGATAGTGGCAGCGCTCGCGGCCGGTGTCCCTGCGGTGCCGATCAATCCCCGGGTGGGTCCCGGGGAGCTGCAGCATGTCGTCTCCGATGCGGCACCCGACCTGGTGCTCACCGCCCCGGGAGTCACGTTGCCCGCGGTGTTGCGAGCCGTCCCGCAGCTGGACGTCGATCTGCGGTGTGGAGGCGGGGTGGTGCCGTCCGAGCCGGATCCCGAGTCGCCAGCACTGATCGTCTACACCTCGGGCACCACGGGTCCACCCAAGGGCGTGGTGCTGCCGCGGCGCGCGCTCGCCGCTGATGTCGACGCGCTCGCCGCGGCCTGGGAGTGGACTGCTCAGGACGTCCTGGTGCACGGGCTGCCGCTGTTCCACGTGCATGGTCTGCTCGGTGTGCTCGGGCCGCTGCGGCTCGGGGGCACCCTGCACCACCTGGGCTCGTTTTCGGTCAATGGGGTGGCCCGGGAATTGGGTGATCGGGCGACGATGTTGTTCGGGGTGCCCACGATGTACCACCGGCTGGTCACGGCAGCCGAGCAGGATCCCCAGGTCGCTGCGGCGCTGCGGAGGGCCCGGCTACTCGTCTCTGGCTCCGCTGCACTACCGGTCTCCGACCACCAGCGAATCGCTGTGGCTACCGGTCAGCACGTGGTGCAGCGGTACGGCATGACCGAGTCGCTGATCACCTGCGGGGTGCGGGTCGACGGGCAGCGCAGGCCGGGCACCGTCGGGCCGCCCCTGGATGGGGTGGCGCTGCGGCTGGTGGACGATCACGGCGGGGTCCTCGAGGTATCCGACGATGAGACGGTCGGGGAGATCGAGGTCGCCGGCCCGACGCTGTTTCTGGGCTACCTCAACCGGTCCGATGCCACCGCCGAGGCGATGCACGACGGCTGGTTTCGCACCGGTGACGTCGCCACCCGCGGCCCGGACGGCTACCTGCGGCTGGTCGGACGCCGTGCCACGGACTTGATCTCCAGCGGTGGATACAAGATCGGTGCGGGCGAGATCGAAAACGCGCTACTGGAGCATCCGGGGGTCGCCGAGGTAGCGGTCACCGGGGAGCCGGATCCGGATCTCGGAGAGCGGGTGGTAGCCTGGGTGGTCGCTGCCTGCGATCCGCCGCCCACCGCAGCGGAACTCGCCGAGCACGTCGCACAGCTCCTCGCCCCGCACAAACGCCCCCGCGTGGTGCACCACCTCCCCACCCTCCCCCGCACCGAGATGGGCAAAGTCCGCAAGAGCGAGCTGCCGATCGCGCGCGTGGTCGGCTAAGGTGTCCGCTTCTGTCCGGACGTCTGGGGGTCGAGGAGTGGGAGCAGCGCGGGCGGTTGGGTTGCTGCTCGGTGTCGCTGCCGATGCAACTTTCGGCGATCCGCGACGCCATCATCCGGTGGCTGCCTTCGGGCAGCTCGCCGCGACCGCCGAACGCGCGTGCTACGTCGAACACCGGCTGGCCGGGCTGGTCTACACCGGTGCTCTGGTCGGTGGTGTGGCGGCGGTCGGCGGTCTGCTGGAACGGGCTGGGCGCGGGCGGGCCGCCGTGCAGGTGGCAGGCACCGCGGCGGCC
>JBOHFU010000113.1:0-8820 GCA_050699675.1 Pseudonocardiaceae bacterium | reverse complement strand
GTCAGCGGGGTCGATCGAGTCGAAGCCACGCAGGGCGTAGATGGTCTCGATCCGGCGCCGGACGTTGAGCCCGTCGTCGTCTTTCTTGGTCCGCTCGTTCGGGTTGAGCGGTTCGAGGTGGCCCAGGGCCCATTGGCCCTCCCCACGGCGGGCCTTCGCTGCGGGCGCTGCGCGACCTGATCCTGGGCGGGTTGGTACAGACATCGGGGTGCCTCCGGGAGGGAGCACCGGCGTGCCGGGGAGGCCGTGACCAGGTCATACTGCAGCCCGGTTCCGGGCGCACCCGGCGCCGGCTGGGACAGCAGTCGGGCGGGCGTCAGCTCATCGGGCGGCAGAGCGCGCTGGAAACCCGGACATAGTCGACATGGCGGCGAGCCACCAGCAGAAGTCCGAACGCGGCCACCTCACCAGATTGCCACTTTCTCGCAGTCCGGACCACCCGCATTCGGATGTTGGGACAATGCTCACGTGGCTGCCCTTCCCCTCGGCGACGCTGCCCCGCCTGACGGCACGTTGCCCGCCGCGGCTCTGCGCGGGCTGGCGGACCGGCCGTTCGGGGTGTACGTGCACGTGCCGTTCTGCGCCACCCGCTGCGGCTACTGCGACTTCAACACCTACACGCCGGGGGAGCTTTCGTTAGCGCCGTCCACTTGGCTGGACGCGCTGCGCCGCGAGCTGGACCTGGCTGCCACGGTGCTCGAGACGCCGGTGGCGGCTGACACGGTGTTCGTCGGCGGCGGCACCCCGTCGCTACTCGGCGCCAGCGGGCTGGCCGCGGTGCTCGACGCGATCCGCGGGTCGATCGGGGTGACGCCGGGTGCCGAGGTGACCACCGAAGCCAACCCCGAGTCCACCTCACCGGATTTCTTCGCTGGGATCGCCGCGGCCGGCTACACCCGGGTCTCGCTGGGGATGCAGAGTGCCGCGCCGCACGTGCTGACCGTGCTGGACCGGGTGCACACTCCGGGCCGTCCGGTGGCCGCGGCGGTCGAAGCCCGCGCCGCCGGGATCGGGCAGATCAGCCTGGACCTGATCTACGGCACGCCGGGGGAGACCCGCGACGACCTGGCCGCCTCGCTGGATGCCGTGCTCGCCGCCGGGGTGGACCACGTGTCGGCCTACGCCCTGGTCGTCGAGCCAGGCACGGCGCTGGCCCGCCGGGTGGCGCGCGGGGAGCTGCCGGCACCGGATGACGACGTGCTGGCCGAGCGCTACGAGCAGCTCGATGCTGTACTGACGGCAGCCGGACTGTGCTGGTACGAGGTGTCCAACTGGGCCGCTTCTGTCAAGTCCCGGTGCCGGCACAATCTCGGCTACTGGGCCGGCGGGAACTGGTGGGGCGCCGGGCCGGGGGCGCATTCCCACATAGGCGGGGTGCGGTGGTGGAACGTCAAACACCCGGCCCGCTACGCCGCCGCGCTCACCGCTGGTTGCTCCCCGGCGGCCGGTCGGGAACTGCTCAGCCCCGCAGAGCGCTACACCGAGCAGGTGATGCTCGGGCTACGGCTGTCCGACGGCCTGCCTTTGGGTACCCTTGACCCGCTCGGCAGGGCCGCCGCCGATCGCACCGTCACCGATGGCCTGGCCGCCGTCACCTCCGGCGGTCGATTGGTGCTCACTCGCCGCGGCCGGCTACTCGCCGATAGCGTGGTGCGCAACGTGTTGGCGCACTGATCCCAACCTCCGCCGCGCGGTAGGTAGCAGGGGTACTAATGCAACGGCTCACGTGCGAGTGCCAGCTCAGGTGGATCCTCAGTTCGATCATAGCCGACACCGTAGCGGTATGAGGTGGTCAACAAACGTGCAAGGACCTTGGCATCCCGTCGAGTCGACGGGCCGGGGCTCTCGGCCGTTACTTGGTGCTACGACTCGGCGGCGTCGGCCCAGCCGGGAACGGATTTGCCGAACTCGGTCAAGAGGCGAGCGAGCTGAGCGTAGAACGTCGGGTGGTAGCGCTTTGACTGTTCGTTGTTGGACAAGGTTGTGTGGAACGTATCCTTGGCGTCGGGGTTATCCGACGTGATGTGGATCTCGCCGCGCTCCAGCCCAGAACTGGACTCGTTCAATCTGGACGTACTTGACGTGCGCCTTGGTGGTCGCCATCGGACCTCGCTCATCGTGGAGTCAGGAGGCGCCAAGGCTACTCAGCTCGTCTCGTGCGAACGGAACGTCCCCTGATCTGCATTCAGCGGGCTCAGCGGGGTAAAGCTCGACTGAATAGCCCCGCTGAGCCCGCTGAATGCAGGAAGCGGCGATTCAGCGGCGGAGGAGGTCTAGGTCGAGGACGCGGACGTGTAGGGCGGTGCGCTGCTGGAGGGCGGCTCGTAGGGCGCGGTGCAGGCCGTCCTCCAGGAACAGCTCTCCGCACCACTGCACGGCGTGCGGGAACAGATCGCCGGGCAAGGTGGGGTCCTCGGACAGCACGCGGTCCAGCTCCACCACCGTGGCGGTGGTGACCAGCTCCGCCAAGCGCACCTGCTGCGGTGGAATCTGCGCCCAGTCCTTCGCCGACAGCCCGTGATCGGGGTAGGGGCGGCCGTGCCGAACATCCTTGAAGATCACAGGCCCCGCCCACCTCCATCCCGAACCGGCGGGAGCACCTTAGGGTACCGGGCTCGCTGGTGGGTTCCGACGCCTGCGCCTGGACCGCACTAGACTCGGTGGACGGGCCCTTACCAGCACGGGGACCAGGGAGGTGACGTGAACGCGGACGACCGCCGGTTCGAGGTGCTGCGCGCCATCGTCGCCGACTATGTGGCCACCCACGAGCCGGTTGCTTCTCGATCGTTGGTGGAGCGGCACAACCTCGGGGTCTCCAGCGCGACCATCCGCAACGACATGGTGGCGCTGGAGGAGGACGGCTACATCACCCAGCCGCACACCAGCGCTGGTCGAGTGCCCACCGACAAGGGTTACCGGCTGTTCGTCGACCGGCTCTCGGAGGTCAAGCCGCTGTCGGCGGCCGAGCGTCGCGCAGTGCACACCTTTCTGAACGGCGCGGTCGACCTCGATGACGTGCTGCGGCGCAGCGTACGGTTACTGGCCCAGCTCACCCGGCAGGTAGCAGTGATCCAGTACCCAACCCTGAGCCGCTCCACGGTGCGTCACCTCGAAGTGCTCGCCGTGACCCCGGCCCGGTTGATGCTGGTACTCATCACCGACGCGGGCCGGGTGGATCAGCGCCTCCTCGATCTCGGTGACATCATCTCCGAGAATCAGGTGGCGCAGCTGCGAACGATGCTCAACCAGGCGCTGTCGGGGCGCAGGCTGGCGGAGGCCTCCGCGGCGGTGGCCGACCTGCCCGAGCAGACTCCCGTCGAGCTCCGGGACGCGATGACCCGGGCCTCGACGGTTCTGATCGAGACTCTGGTGGAGCATCCCGAGGAGCGGCTGTTGCTCGGCGGCACCGCTAACCTCACTCGAAACGCCACCGACTTCCCGGGTTCGTTACGCCAGGTGCTCGAGGCGCTGGAGGAGCAAGTGGTGGTGCTCAAGCTGCTGGCCGCGGCCCGTGACCCGGCCACCATCACGGTGCGGATCGGCGAGGAGAATGAGGCCGAGGAGATGCGCAGTACGTCGTTGGTCTCGATCGGCTACGCCTCCCACGGCACGGTGCTCGGGGGTATGGGTGTGGTCGGACCTACCAGGATGGACTACCCGGGCACCATCGCCGCGGTGCGTGCGGTGGCCCGATACGTGGGGGAGATCCTGACCACCCGCTAGTCGGGGCGGTCACACGGACATGCACGACGAGTACCGCGGCGAGGGCTGCGACAGGAGGACACAGCGTGGCCAAGGACTACTACGCAATCCTGGGCGTGCCCAGGGGCGCCAGCGTGGAGCAGATCAAACGCGCGTACCGCAAGTTGGCGCGCGAGCTGCACCCTGACGTAAACCCCGACGCTGCAGCGCAGCAGCGTTTCCAAGACGTCACTGCCGCCTACGAGGTGCTGACCGACCCGCAGAAACGCCAGATCGTCGACCTCGGTGGGGACCCGCTGGAGTCTGGGCGCGGCGGGGCCGGCGGTGACCCGTTCGGCGGGTTCGGCTTCGGCGACATTATGGACGCCTTCTTCGGTGCTACTGGCGGCCCCGGTGGACGGCGGGGACCGCGCAGCCGGGTGCAGAGCGGTTCTGATGCGCTGATCCGGCTGCAGCTCACCCTCGAGGAGTGCGCCAGCGGAGCGTCGCGCGAGCTCACCGTGGACACCGCGGTGCTCTGCGGCGAATGCAACGGTTCCGGTTGCGCGCCCGGCACCGGGCCGCAGACCTGCGACACCTGTGGTGGCGCCGGCGAGGTGCAGAACGTGCAGCGCTCCTTCCTCGGTCAGGTGGTGACCTCGCGGCCGTGCCCGGTGTGCCGCGGCATCGGCGAGGTCATCCCGGATCCCTGCCGCCAGTGCGGCGGGGACGGACGCATCCGCGCCCGCCGCAACGTCACCGCCAAGGTGCCGGCCGGGGTGGCCGACGGGATGCGGGTGCGTTTGGCCGGCCAGGGCGAGGTCGGCCCGGGTGGGGGCCCTGCGGGCGATCTCTACGTCGAGGTGCAGGAGATGCCGCACGAGACGTTCACCCGGGATGGCGCTGACCTGCACTGCACTGTGCGGGTGCCGATGACCGCTGCCGCGCTGGGCACCACCGTGGCGCTGGAGACCCTCGACGGTATCGAGGAGGTCCGGGTCGAACCGGGCACCCAGTGCGCGACGGTGCTCTCGCTGCGGGGGCGGGGGATGCCCCGGCTGCGCAGCACGGGCCGTGCCGATGGGCGGGGTGACCTGTTCGTCCACCTCGATGTCGTGACCCCGACGCGGCTGGACTCCCGGCAGATGGAACTGCTGCGGGAGCTTGCCGTACTGCGTGGTGAGGAGCAGGCCGAACTCACGGCGAACGGTCGGGCCGGCGGCTTGTTCTCACGGTTGCGGGACTCCTTGGGTGGGCGCTGGGATTGAGCAGCCTGCCGGTGTTTCTCGCCGGGCAGCTGCCGCCCGAGGGCACCGAGATGATCCTGGACGGACCGGAAGGCAGGCACGCCGCGACCGTGCGCCGGCTGCGCGCCGGGGAGCGCCTGGTGCTCGCCGACGGCTGTGGTGAGTTGGCCGTCTGCGAGGTGCTCGAAACCGGCCGGGACCGGCTGCGGCTGCGGGTGCTGTGCCGCCGCAACGAGCCGGCCCCGGCATTGCGGGTGACGCTGGCCCAGGCGCTGGTCAAGGGCGAGCGCGGGGAACTGGCGGTGGAGCTGGCGACCGAGGCCGGGGTGGACGCCGTACTGCCCTGGCGGGCCAGCCGCTGCGTGGCCCGCTGGGAGGAGGGGCCGCGCGGGGCCAAGGCGCTGTTCCGCTGGCGGGAGACCGCCCGGCAGGCGGCCAAGCAGGCCCGCCGGGGATGGTTCCCCGAAGTGGCCGAGCCGGTGAGCACATCCGAGCTCGCGCAGCGCTGCCGTGCCGCGGCGGGGTGCTTGGTGCTGCACGAAGCGGCCACCGACTCCTTGCCTGCGGTTCCTTTGCCCGTTTTGGGCGAACTACTGCTCGTCGTGGGTCCCGAGGGCGGCATCACCGAGGCCGAATTGGCCACGTTGACCGCCGCGGGAGCTCGTCCGGCGCGGCTGGGCCCGGGGGTGTTGCGTTCATCAAGTGCAGGGGTGGTAGCTCTCAGTGTAATAGGAGCCCTGTCTCAGCGTTGGACTCTGCGCCATTCAGGTGATACATGGTGCCACGAGGCTTAAACAGAGTTACCTTAAGTGGGAAATACCGATGACGGCCACCTGATTGGGTACAAGTTCCTTCCGGGCTCACCAGCCCGGAGAAGCCCGCCGGGCACCTCCCCCCTCGGTCCGGCGGCGCCGCGTCGCAGCGGGATGGCCCCCAGTTTCCGCTGCGACGCGGCATCCTAATCAACCGCCGCGGGTGTTAACCAAGACCTCATTACCCGGTTGATGCACCGACCCCGCCGCTGATCGCCATCTGATCTGTCAACGTGACCTCACTGCACATCGAGGCCCCGCGCGCTACGGTCTCCGGCTAGCATCGGCTCTGCCAGTTGGCCCGAGACGCGCGAGCGCGCAGGAAGCAGGATCCACGCACACGTGACCCCTACCCCAGTGGAGGGCAGCTCCCCGGCCGGTTCGGAGAAGACGCAGTCGGAGATGACGCAGCCCGAACCGGTTCAGTCCAAGATCGTGATTCCGGATGCCGCCGTACTGGCGCTGCTGGGTTCTCGTGACGAGAACTTGAAGGTGATCGAGGACCTGCTCGCCGCCGACGTGCACGTGCGGGGCAACGAGATCACCCTCTCCGGCACCCCGGCGGACGTGGCGTTCGCCGAGCGGGCCTTCGGCGAGCTGCTCATCCTGGCTTCCCGCGGCCAGCAGCTCGGCCCGGACGCGGTCCGCCGGACCCTGGCGATGCTCGAACAGGGGGAGGCAGATCCCGCTGAGGTGCTCAGCCTGGATATCCTGTCCCGGCGCGGCCGCACGATCCGGCCCAAGACGCTGAACCAGAAGCGTTACGTCGACGCCATCGATCGCTACACGATCGTCTTCAGCATCGGGCCCGCCGGTACTGGTAAGACCTATCTGGGGATGGCGAAGGCGGTGCAGGCGCTGCAGGCCAAGCAGGTCAACCGGATCATTCTCACCCGGCCGGCGGTAGAGGCCGGGGAACGTTTGGGCTTCCTGCCCGGCACTCTGTACGAGAAGATCGACCCGTACCTGCGACCGTTGTACGACGCCCTGCACGACATGCTCGACCCCGAGTCGATTCCCAAGCTGATGGCCGCGGGGACCATCGAAGTCGCTCCGCTGGCATACATGCGCGGGCGCACCCTCAACGATGCGTTCATCATCCTTGACGAGGCACAGAACACCACGCCCGAGCAGATGAAGATGTTCCTCACCCGGCTGGGCTTCGGCTCCAAGGTCGTGGTCACCGGTGACGTCACGCAGATCGATCTGCCGGGCGGTCAGGTTTCCGGGCTGCGGATCGTGCAGCACATCCTCGATGGGGTGGACGACGTGCACTTCGCGCACCTGTCCAGCGCTGATGTCGTCCGTCACCGGCTGGTCACCGACATCGTGGATGCATATGCCCGGTGGGATGCCGTCCAGGAGGGCACCGGGGCGCGCCCAGTGCCCAACCGGAGCGACCGTCGCCGGAGGCGGTGACCGTCCAGGTGGGCATCGAGATCGCCAACGAGTCCGGCACCGCCATCCATGAGGCATCCGTCGCGGCGGCGGCCCGCTTCGCGATGGATCGGATGGGCGTCAGCCCGCTGGCCGAGCTGTCCGTGCTGCTGGTCGGGACCGGGGTGATGACCGAGCTGCACCAGCGCTGGATGGACCAGCCGGGACCCACTGACGTGATGGCCTTCCCGATGGATGAAGCCGATGACGGTGGGCTGCTGGCCGGCGGCAGGCCGGACAGCCCGGTGGGCAGCCCAGCGCTACTCGGCGACATCGTGCTGTGCCCGGAGGTCGCCATCGAGCAGGCTGCCGCAGCGGGTCACTCGGTGCTCGATGAGCTGCACCTGCTCACCGTGCACGGCGTGCTGCACCTGCTGGGTTACGACCACGCCGAGCCCACCGAGGAGCGCGAGATGTTCACCTTGCAGGGCCGGATCCTCGACGAGTTCCGGCGTGCCGCCCGGGCCGATCAGCGCCGGAGCGCCCAGTGGGAAGCGGACACCCGGTTGCTCGGGACGGTCGGTCTGGATGGGCCGGCGGAATCCGGCCCGCCGGGATAACCTGCGGACGCTGACCTGTGCTGACGCCGTCTCTTCCGCTCCTGGTGCTGGCCGCCGCCCTGGTGGTGGCCGCCGGGGCCTTCGCCGCGGCTGATGCCGCACTGGGCACGGTGTCGCGGGCTCGGGTCGACGCGCTGGTGCGCTCCGGCCGGTTTGGCGCTGGCCAGCTCGCGCTCATCGTCGCTGACCGGCCCCGGCACGTGAACCTGCTGCTCTTGCTGCGGCTGAGCTGCGAGCTGACCGCCACGGTGCTGGTCACCGTGGCGGCGGTGCGGGCATTGCAGCCGACCTGGCTGGCGGTCCTGATTGCGGGGCTGGCAATGGTCGTGGTGACCTATGTGGTCGTCGGGGTCGGTCCACGCACCATCGGGCGCCAGCATCCCTACCGCGTCGGTCTCCTGGTAGCCGGACCGGTCCGGATCCTGGGCCGGATTTTGGGCCCGCTGTCGCGGCTGCTCATCCTGGTCGGTAATGCGATCACGCCCGGTAGGGGTTTCCCGGCGGGGCCGTTCACGTCCGAGGTCGAACTCCGCGAGCTGGTCGATATGGCGGGGGAGCGCGGTGTGGTCGAGGCCGGCGAAGCCGAGATGATCCACTCCGTGTTCGAGCTCGGTGACACCGTGGCCCGCGAGGTGATGGTGCCCCGGACCGAGATCGTCTGGATCGAGCAGGACAAGTCGGTACGCCAGGCGGTGGCGCTGGCCCTGCGTTCAGGGTTCTCCCGGATCCCGGTGATCGGGGAGAGCGTCGACGACATCGTCGGTGTGGTGCACCTCAAGGATCTGGTGGCGCGGACCGCCCAGGGAGCTGAGGAGCAGCCGGTTCCGGCCAGCGGCGAAGTCGGGGAGGTCATGCGGCCGGCCACCTTCGTGCCCGACTCCAAGCTGCTCACCCCGTTGCTCAAGGAGATGCAGGTCACCCGCAACCATATGGCCGTCGTCGTCGACGAGTACGGTGGCACCGCCGGCCTGCTGACGATCGAGGACATCCTTGAGGAGATCGTCGGTGAGATCACCGACGAGTCCGACACCGAGGATCGGCCGCCGGTCGAGTACCTCGACGATGGCGCGGTGCGGGTCACCA
>JBOHFU010000112.1:6314-8828 GCA_050699675.1 Pseudonocardiaceae bacterium | reverse complement strand
CCGGCGTCGCTCTGCTGCACATCGAGCGCCCATGCCGGCTTAGGGACGTGGGCAACCGCGCACGCCTGGGTGAGAGCGGCGACCAGATGTGAGATCAGCGCCGCCGATAACGCAGGGCTCTATATCGACGCGCCCGCGATCTCCTTCGTCCTGCACGCGGCCGGGGCCGACGAGATCCCGCGCTACGCCGCGGCCCTGACGACTCTGGACGCCCACGTCGCCAATCTCGCCCATCGCCGGGTCGATGCCGCCTTGGCGCGCATCGACCCGGCGAGATGGTGGCATTCGCCGAATACGACCTACTCTACGACCTGACCGGGATCGGCCAACTCCTGCTCCAGCACGCTCCCGGAAGTGACGCGCTCGGACGGACCCTCGATTACCTGGTTCGACTGACCGAACCGCTGCGCATTGACGGAACCCTGTTCCCTGGCTGGTGGGCTTTCCACGACCCCGACCCCATCTTGCCGACCCCAGGCGGGCATGCGAACTTCGGTATCGCCCACGGCATCGCCGGTCCGTTGACCTTGTTGTCCCTTGCCCTGCGGCGCGGCATCGTCGTGGAAGGGCATATCGACTCCATCTCGGAGATCTGCGCCCATCTGGACGCCTGGCGGCAGGACTGCGAATCCGGACCGTGGTGGCCGCAGTGGATCACACGGGACGAACTGCGCACTGGGCGTGTGAGGCAGGCCGGCCCGCTGCGGCCGTCATGGTGTTACGGCACCCCCGGCATCGCCCGTGCCCAACAGATCGCCGCCATCGCCACCGGCCACACCTCGCGCCAGACGATGACAGAACACACCCTGGCCACATGCCTGTCCGACCCTGCCCAGCTTCACCGGATCACCGATACTGGCCTGTGCCACGGCTGGTCGGGGCTGTACCAGACCGCCTGGCGCGCCGCGCACGACGCGCTCACCCCCGCGATCAGCACGCGGCTGCCGCACCTGGCCGAACTGTTGACCCGACACGCCGAAGCCGCCGAACACCACGACGCGGGACTCCTGGACGGAGCCGCCGGCCTCACCCTCGCGCTGCACACCGCCACGCGCACCACGCCTCCGATCTCCGGATGGGACTCATGCCTGCTGATCAACTGAACCCGAGCACGGCGACCCGCGCACACAATGCACAGACGGCGGCAGCAACGCCGAAGGAGACGGCCGAAGACGTGCTCGCGGTACTGGCTGGGTCACCCCTCAACCAGGTGGCCGCCGGACTCGACATGGCCGCCGCCGACCTCACCGACGCGATCGAGACGTATCAGCAGGCTGGACATGCCGCGCTCGAAACCCAGGCCGCCACCCGCGACTGGTACCAGGTCCGCGTCCAGTTCCCCAAGTGGGCTGCCGCCGAGAAAGCCGCAGCCACCAGCCTCGGCCCGCAGTTGCAGCGCCTCCAGGACACCGGCGTGATCGCGGCGTGGTGGTTCATCCGCAAAGCCCCCTGTTGGCGGCTGCGCATGAAGCCCGGCTACGACGTCGCGCTCGCCGATATGAAGACTTCCGCCAACTCCATCCTGGACGGACTCACGACAGCCGGTCTGATCTCGCGCTGGCAACAGACTCTCTACGAACCGGAGACCGTTGCGTTCGGCGGTCGGTCGGGGGTGGACATCGCGCACAACCTCTTCTGCTCCGACAGCAGCAATATCCTGGACAACCTGCGCCGACCGGAGCCCACCATCGGCCGCCGAGAGCTGTCGATACTGCTGTGCAGCACCCTGTTCCGCGCCGCCGGACAGGAGTGGTTCGAGTGCGGCGACATCTGGCACCGCGTGCCACGACTGCGGCCGATCCCCGCCGACACCCCCACCGACCGGCTCACAGAGCTCGTGGAAAGCCTTCGCAAACTACTGACCTACGATGCTCGCCCCACCGGCGCGCTGTTCGGCACGGACGGCCCGCTGGCCTTCGCCGCGTCCTGGGCCGCCGCGTTCAACCATGCCGGACAAGCACTCGGAGCAGCGGCCAACGAAGGAACGCTGGAGCGGGGAACGCGCGACATCCTCGCTCACCACGTGATCTTCCACTGGAACCGGATCGGCTTGCCCGACAAGACACAAAGCATCCTCGCCCATGCGGCCAAAACTGTCATCTTCAGTTGATCACTTGCGGAGTAGTGGAAGTCGACTGACGACCGCTGGTTAGGGCAGGTCGAACACTCCGTCGTTGACCCCGGCCACAAAAGCACAGAAACCCATCCAGCGTCTTCGGCCACGTCGTCCACGCCATACGGAACCGCTTTTCCCAACTCCGGATCGGGGAAGTCATGCGTATCAGTCTCTACCGGCGCTACGGCTGGCCGCCATTGTCGCCCCGCCGTGGCGAAGTTACCGATCAACTCCTTTTCTCAGCCATGCCACCCCAACACCCGCAAACTCACATTCCAAATCCCGCCCCCATCAACCGCTCATCCAGCACCTTGACTGCCTGCGTGTCCTGCCACGGCTGCATCCGGGCACGGACGGTGTGCAGTTCCTTCACCAGCCGGGCTTGCCGGTTCCGGGCG
>JBOHFU010000112.1:0-6214 GCA_050699675.1 Pseudonocardiaceae bacterium | reverse complement strand
CGGGCAAGCTGTCGTTGGGTGAGCACCGTATGCAGCACGGCGCGGGGGCCAAGCACGTCATCCTGCTGCTTGCAGTGACGCAAGATAGTTGCGAGGTGGTCAATAACCTGAGTGTCTACACGGCTGGGAGCAACAATAGCGCGGGCCAGGCGATCCTGTTCCTCATCATCGAGACCGCTCATGGCAGGCGAGGCAGCAATGGTCGTAGCCGCCCAACCGAATAGCTGGAAGAGCTCCCGACGGTTCATCGCACCTGCCCATTGGCGGAGGAGCTGTGTGAGCTGGTCATAGATCTGGTCCCTCTGCTCACCCGACACACACCGCGCGGCGCTACTCAGGAACGTGAGGTAGTCGAGTGGTGTAGCGAACCCCTCGGCCAGCTCAACACCAGCAGGCCAGGCGATACCCGCTACCACCTCCGGCGCGGTGAGCACCGTCAACCGGCCGCTGTCCTCGATGACATCAGAAGTGATCGTGGCTCGCAGAGCTTTAGCCTCAGCGTACGCCCTGGCCAGCTCTGCTTCCCTACTCCGCGCTTCATGCTCCTGCTTGGCGACTTGCACCCGCTCATATCCAGCCAGCAGCGCGCCCCCAGCCCCAACCAGCTCGTCAGCCGCCTTCCAGAAATCCCGGGTAAGCAGCTGACGGCCAGCCTCAGCATGAGCGACCGACGACCGGCTGTAACCCGTCTTGTGGGCAACCTGCTGCTGACCGATCTCGACGGCCTGACGCATCGCGGCCAGCTGACGGCCGAGGGCACGCTTGAGGGCTACCAGTTCAGGAGGTCCCAGGCTCACGGTCGTTCCCGTCTATCGCGCTCAGACGATCTTCTTCAAGCCTGAGCCTAGCGAGCGGCACAGCTGCTGGCGTTCAGTGAGGTGCAGCAGGCTTGCCCACGCGACCTCCACGCCTTTGCCTTGCCTCCCAAGGCCCCAGGGCCGGGACGACGAATCACTCCAGCACGCGGTGGTGTCACTGCCGGTAGGTCGAGCGCTTTCCTCCTTTCATCGCAGGCCGAAGCACTGGCGGCGGCACGAGCCTGCACGACGACCCGCCTGGGCAACGCTGCCCGTCTTGTGTCAGATGGAGCATCACAACGGGAGATGGACAGTGATCGAGATGACCGACCGTAGTCGCCCT
This sequence comes from Pseudonocardiaceae bacterium, assembly GCA_050699675.1. Taxonomy (GTDB): domain Bacteria; phylum Actinomycetota; class Actinomycetes; order Mycobacteriales; family Pseudonocardiaceae. The sequence continues at coordinate 5,074 of JBOHFU010000112.1, read as the reverse complement.
GGTCGAGGCGATCTTGGTGCACACCCGATGAGCAGCGCTGCTTTACAAGCTGGCCGGACCGGCGACGCTGGACGCCCCGAGCCCGTCGCCGGTCCGGCCTCCCACAGCGGTACGGAGGAACCAGCCGTGAAGCCCCTGATCTACGGCTACCTGCGGGTCACAGACGATCTTGAAGACCATGAACTCCTGCAGCTGGAGTGTGGCCTTGAGAAGCTCGCCGAAGCCGAGGGCTTCTGCCTCACCGAGACCCGCTACGAGTCCCAGCCGGGCTACTACGGCACGTTCTACGAGCTGTCAGATCAGCTGAAGCAGGCACAAGTGCACCACGTAGTCGTGCCGTCGCTTGGTCACCTCTCCTCTCATCCGCTCCTCCGAGAACAACTAATCAGGCGTCTGGAGGATGCCGGCGTGCGGGTCTGGGTGGTTGAGCCGTGAACGAGGATGACCGCGAACTCCTGATGCTCCTCGGCAGCGTCGGTATCCGCGTTGGTGAGATCGTCACGGGTCTGTTCGAAGTAGGACAGTGATGGTGCAAGACATGGCAGGTAAACACCGGAGCGCGCGCGGCTGGATGCCGCGCGCGATCAGCACCGCGCCGCCCGCGCCGCCTCCGGCGATCGAGATGGTCGATGCCCGCACTCTCGCGGCGCACCTGGTGACAGACGATGCGGTCGCCGCAAGCAAGCGAGGGCGGCCGCTACGTCGCCGTCTGCGGTGTCGAGGTGCTCGCCGCGAGCCTCACCGAACCGCCGCGGGGTCAATGCCGCTCGTGCGCTCCGATCCCCGGTCAGAGATCGAGAACGTCTCGATGAGCGACCCTGGGAGGCACTCTGACGACCACCGGGTGAGCGCCAGCGAGAGCCGGCCGGCCAGAGCCAACGACCGGACGATCCCCGTCACATGCACGACGCATTCCAGCGGCAGGGGGTTCTGCAACCTGCGCGTGACGAAGGTCGACGACGACATCGTGCTCGACCCGCACGTCGCCGGCTGCTACGTGATCACCCTCGATGAGGCCGACACCACTGCGCTGTTCGACCTGCTCGGGGAGTGGCTGGGATGACCCTTTGGTACCTGCGCTCGATGGCCGACCACGACACCCACCGAGGCCTGATGAGCGGGGACAGCGTGGACGCGGCGTGCGGCATCCGGTTCGCGCCACGCCCGGTCGCGTTCGGTGGCGAAACGCTGCCTGGTGAGCCACCCGATCCCGACCAGATCTGCCCGAAGTGCTACCTCGCCGGGGGCGCCCGGTGAGCCGCCCTGCGCTGTGGGTGTTCTCCCCGCCGCTGTGCGACGGTGACCATTCACACGGCGTGCTCCAGGCGCGGTGCGGGAAGCTGCTGCCGATAGTTGCCCCCAGCTTCGCCCAGCCACCCGGTCGGACGTGCCCACACTGCGCATTGATCTTCCTTGTCGAATCCGAGGAACCGAGATTTGGTCGGCAGGACGGCCTCCGGTGACGTTGAACCAGAGCGACCACCTCCACTGGCTGGCGCTGCTGCGGGTGCGCAGCGGTCACGTGAGCAAGCGCGACGATCGCTACGTCTACCGCGGCCAGCCGTTTCCCGCGGTGTCCTTGGTCGCCATTGCCCTGTACGGACTGGAGCAGGCGGGCATGCTCACGCTGGCCGAACCCGATGAGCATGGGCTGGCCATGGCGGCGCTCACCGACGCCGGGCTGGCACGGTACAAGGCGCTGGTCCAGCGCCAGCGGGCCCCAGGCCCGACCCCTAAGCCCCGGCCGGCTGTCGGTTGAGCCCGTCAGGTTCTGGCTCCCGGCGGCCCGGTCGGTCCCATAGGACGACTAGTTCATGGCAGGAGCGGCAACGATCACGCTGGTTGGCGACGAGGTCGTCCTGGTCTCGCAGTGGCGCAGCCCGGCGGACTCGAACAGGGCGGCGAACTCGGCCTCGGTCCGCTCACGACCGGTGAAACACGCAAGCATGACGATGTCCATCAGCTTTCCGAAGTGGGCAGTGTCTCCGTCGGGGATGACGGTGTCGATCACCAGGATCCTCCCTGCCGGATCCATCGCTGCGCGCACGTTGCCCAGGATGGCCGCGGCCTCCATATCACTCCAGTCGTGCAGGATCATCGACAGCACGTACGCGTCGCCACCGGCGGGTACAGAGTCGAAGAAATCGCCGCTCACGAGCTCGACCCGGTCACCGACCCCGGCCTCGGCGAGCACCGCTTCGGCGCCGGCCACGACGTGCGGGCGGTCGAACACCACCGCGCTCATACCCGGATAGCGCCGCACGATCGTCGACACCAGGTGGCCGTGTCCGCCGCCAACATCGACCAGCCGGCGCACATCCGACAGGTCGTAGGCCTCGATCGCCGCAGCGTGGAGCTGGCGGGCCAGGTAGCCCATCACATTGTTGAACAGCGTTCCCCGCTGGGGGTTGGCGGCCAGATGAGACCACCAGTCAATGCCATGGACATAATCGAAGGCGGGGCGGCCGGTGCGCACGCTGTAGCCCAGCTCAGCGAAAGCCCGCTGCCGTTCGGGGAGCCCCCAATAGCGCGCGTAGTCCCGCAGCGAACCCGACCCGCCGGTGCGCAGCGTGGCTGCCAGCGGGGTCAGACCGAACGTACGGGGAGCGACCTCGGTGAACACTGCATGGCTGGCGAGAGTGCGCAGCGCCCGGTACAGGGCGTCGGGGTTCGTGCCGGTGGTCGCGGCCAGCTCAGCGATGGGTCGGGGTTGGTCAGCTACCAGGTCGGCCACGCCGAGTTCGGCGACCACGGTGACGAGATGAGTCACCAAAGAGCCATACAGCAGCTGCATCATCTGCACCGGCGGCGGCGCGGTGTCCGGTCTGCCGGTCGTGTCGTTCGGCGTGGTCACCTGAGTCCTTTCGTCGACCATCGCGTACGGAGTAGGCGCGGCGCCGTACTGGCCGAGGTCGCACTGGCGCGCGGTGATCTCGACGGGGCGGGCGGCCGTTAGGTCGCGGCGAGCACCGCGATCCGGACGGCGAACGCGCTGAGATCGTCCAGACCACCGCCCCGGACGGCCCGGGCGAGCCGGTCGTCATCCACGTCGGCGTAGAGGTGCACGATCAGGTTCCGGGCGCCGGCCAGCGCCACCATCCGGTCCGCGAGATCGTCGTCGAGCACCCCGACCTCGGCCAGCACCCGGAAGGCATCCCCGTAGTCGCGCGGCACCCGATGGCCGTCGGCGGCGATCACGTGGTTGGCCAGGTCGATGCAGATCTGCGCGGCCGTCTGCACCAGGTGGCGACGGCGGTAGGGGTCCGGGTCGTCCACGGCCAGCAACGACCGGTACCGCTCGAGCATGGTCAGCAGTCGACGGACCCGGTCTGAGTCGACCATCAGCGCAGCCCCGCGGCCGCGACCCGCCGCAGGTAGGCCCGGGTGGTGTCACGGACCACGGGACGGAACTCGATCCAGCGCAACCGGGCGTCGACCTCGAACCGGACCCGGCGGGCCTCGTCGCCGGAGAACAACCGGCGACCCCGCTCGGCGACCCGGCCGCGCAGCTCGAGGTCGGCCCGATCCAGATCGACAACGTCGACCGCGGTGCCCAGAACGGCCGCCAGGTCGGCGCCCAACCGCACCGTCGCGTCGAGCGCTGGATCGGGCGAGGCGAACAACACGGCGACGTCGTGGTCACTCGCCGGCCCGGCCGTCCCCTCGGCCCGGGAGCCGAACAGGTAGGCCACGGCGACGTCGTGTGAGACCAACACCTCAGCCAGATCCGGCTGCCCCATGTAGACATGGTGCCATCCTCGCCGGGACGACGACCCGGGACCACTACAGCCAGCCATTGTCGTGGGCAATGCGGATCGCCTCCGCCCGGCTCGCGACACCGAGCTTGGTGACCACTGCGGCGAGGTAGTTGCGCACCGTGCCTGACGACAGGTGCGTGCGTCGAGCGATCACGGCGACGGGTGTGTCGTGGTCGGCCAGCCGCAGTACTTCCAGCTCACGTGGCGTCAGCGGGCACTCCGGCGCGGTCAACGCGTCCGCCGCCAGTGCCGGGTCGACGTACCTACCGCCTGCGTGCACCCGGCGGATCACGTCGGCCAGCGCGCCACCGGGGGAACCCTTGGGCAGGAAGCCCTTGGCGCCGGCCGCGAGCGCCGGCTGCAGGTGCGGCGGGCGGCCACGCCCAGTCAGGATCACCACCGCGCACGACGGCAACGCCCTGGCCAGCTCGGTCGTGACCGCCAAGCCGTCCAGCGCCGGCATCTCCAGGTCGACCAGAATCCCGGTCGTGCGGTCGGAAGGCGCCCACGGCTGTATGTCGAGGAGGCCGACGACGCCGAGCGCGAGACCGGCGAGTCCGGGCCACCACCGTCGGACGCGGCGAAGCCACCGGGACCGATGCTGCGACCTCCCTCTGTTGGTATGCCAAAGTGGCATTTCCGCTGCTAGCAGGCGGTTTACCTGTCAGTTGGCATAGACGGATGGTGAGACAGGCTGGACCGTCTCGTAAGATAACGATCATGCATGAGGTACTGCGTAGCGACGCCGGGCTCCGTGCCTTGGCCGCCCGCGACATCACTGCCGTCTACAAGTTGCTGCAAGCGGCTGGTATACCCCAACGGGATATAGCAGCCATGACGGGGCAATCTCAATCCGAAGTGTCCGAAATCCTCAAGGGCCGTCAGGTCATGGCCTACGACGTGCACAAACGTATCGCTGATGGTCTTGATATCCCGCGCGGGTTGATGGGTCTCGCCTACACAGGTGGCGAGGATGAGCCGGAGGACTACCCTGGAAGCAACACCGCCGAAGAGTTAGACGAAGACGTGATACGCCGCCGCTTCCTAGGACTTGGGTCATTCACCGTACTCGGGCAGACGATCGTAGGTGCGCCAGGGCAACTGCCACACCCCCGCAACTTACCGACACCTTTACCAGAGTGTGTCGGATTCGGGGATGTCAACCAGTTCATCACCGGCACCACGCGTCTGCGAGCCTTGGATCGGCAGTATGGCGGGGCAGGCGTGTATAAAACGATCGCCACCTACGCCCGCCGCGGTGAACGTCTGCTCCCGCTGGCTTCCTCAGATGGAGCGCACAAGAAACTAGCTGCGGC
>JBOHFU010000111.1:0-8901 GCA_050699675.1 Pseudonocardiaceae bacterium | reverse complement strand
CCGGCTGGGGGAATGTCAGGCCGGCCGGTCAGCGTGAGCTCACGCTCGGCCAGCCAACCGGCGACCGCCACCTCCCTGGGCAGTTCAGGCTGGTGGTTGACGCGCAGCAGCAGACCGGCCGCGATCAACAACTCGGTGGGATCACGATCACCGGCACCGCGCGGCCGGGAGCGGCCGTAGCCCGAGTATCCCGGGTAGTAGTAGTGGTAGTCGTGATAACCACGCCGGATTTCGCCGAGCCGTTCCTTAGCCGGTTCCGGCAACTCAGCGATCACCTTGGCCAGCAAGGGCAGATCCGCCATCAGCTCGGACAGCCGCGCCGCCGATTCCGTCTTGCGCAGGCCATCGGTCGCGCCACCGAACGCGCCGACCGCCGCGCGCAAGTCTTCGGCGAGCACCGTTGGCGCGATCTTCGCCACCGGCCGGCCGCCACCGATCTGCGCCAACCAGTGCGCCGCCAGCCGTTCCGGCAGGCGCAGCACCCCGGAGCTGTCCCAGGCCAGCCCCCGCGCGCACAACTCGGCCACCGCGGCACGCACCAGCGGCTCCGGGGCGTCCAGCAGCCGCACCAGATCCGGCATTGTCGCCGACGCACCGAGCGCGACGACCGCCTGACTGACCATGACCGTATCCCGGTTCACCGTGCGCAACGCGCCGACCAGCGAATCCGCACCGTCCAGCCGCTGGGCGAGCTGACTGAAATCACGCGGTACCGGCTGCACCAGGACATCCGGACGCGCTTGGAGTAGCGCGGTCAACGACGCCTCGTCCAGACCGGACAGGTAGTCAGCAAATGATCTTGCGCTCACGCCCGTCATTCTGCCGTCAGGCCACTCAGAGGTTCGAACCGGTGGTGACCCGCCTCCCCGGCCGGGTGGCTACCAGCGCCCTGCTGGATAGCTACCCTGACAGGTTAGGGGAAAGAGGTGCTCGCATTGGTTCGACTCGCCTCGGGCTCGGGATTGCCCAGCTCCCTGAGGGGGGCCGTCTCACCAGCCCTCATCGTATTGCTCTTGCTGCTGGTGATGGGCACGCTCGGCTCGTGCTCTGCGGGCAACGAACAGGCGACCGGCTTGCCACCAGAGACCGTCTCGCGACCGGATCGCCTGACAATGGTCCAGACGCAGATCGCCGCCAGAGGGGTGAACGATCCACGGGTCCTCGATGCGATGCGCACCGTCCCGCGCCACGAATTCGTCCCGCGCGAGCAGGTGGACCGGGCCTATGAGGACCGGGCCCTGCCCATCGGCGAGGGACAGACCATCAGCCAGCCCTACATCGTCGCCCTCATGACCGAGCTGCTCGATGTACAGGCCGGGGACGTCGTCCTCGAGATCGGTACCGGCTCCGGGTACCAGGCCGCAGTCGCCGCCGAGCTGACCGACCGGGTCTACACGGTGGAGATCCTCTCGAAGCTCGCGCGGCGCGCGGCAGGGACCCTCGACCGGCTCGGCTATGCAGGTGTCGAAACGAAGAACGCGGACGGGTATTTCGGATGGGAGGAGCATGGCCCCTACGACGGCATCATCGTCACTGCGGCCGCCGACCACATTCCCGCCCCGCTGGTGGCACAGCTGAGAGAAGGCGGTCGCATGGTGATCCCGGTGGGTCCCCCTGGGAGCTATCAGACGCTGTGGCGGCTCACCAAGCAGCAGGGCAAGGTGGTCTCCGAGAACATCACCGACGTGGCGTTTGTTCCGCTGACCCGACAGCCGTGACAGTGGCGGTGACGCCGATCTGCGGACCGCTGCGAGCAGTCAGTAAGGCGACCGCGTAGGCGAGTGCAGCACAGAAGAACACAACCTCGAAGCCCCACGACAGGGCGATCATCGCAGCCAGGATGGCACTCACCACGGACGTGAACCCGTTCACTCCCCAGGCCAGCGGCAAGCGGCTGGGCCTGGTGGCGCCCAGGGACACCAGACCGCGAGGGAATCCGATCCCCATCAGGAAGCCGAGCGGGGCGAGCAACAGCAGCGTGATCCCGATGCGCACCCCCAAGCCCCAACCGAGAGACGCCGGAAGAACCGCCGACAACACCACCGGGTACAGCGCCACGGCAGCCACGAGCGCGGCCAGCGCGCCGCGCCAGGGAATCCGGGCCGACACCATGCTCCCCAGTCCCGAGAAGGCCAGTATTCCGAAGACCACGACGGCGAACGACCGGGCGGGATGGTCCAAGAACAGCACGAAGCGCTGCACGAGGGCCACCTCGACGAGGAGAAATCCGAGCCCCAGCGCCGCGAAGTACACCATCGGGGGCGCCCGGCTGTTGCGCACTGCCCGGTCCAGGTCTCGCCGTCGAATTGCGGCGGCCGGCGCGAGGAGCAGTGCCAGCGACAGACCCGTCGTCAGCACGAGCAATGCCACCAGGATGAGATACCCGCTCCCCCCGAACGGCTGCCAGGTCCTGCCGAGCAGGGCGATGACGGTCGGCGTCTGTTCCCACGTGAAGAAGTGAAAGAAGAACGGCCGGGTGTCACGCGGTGGCGTTACATCGTACTCGTATCGCTGGTAGAGGGCCTGCTCGTCGGACAGAAGATCCTGGAAGGACTCGTGGTAGCGATCCCGGCGCAGCACGTTGGCGACGTTTGCTTCCCCGGGTTGGATTCCCGGATACCAGACGAGGTCGAACTGGCGCTGTCGGGCGAATGCCTTCGCCAATTCGATCTCCGGTTGGGTGAACGGTTCCTGCTTCGCCAGGATCAGCATCGTAGAAAACGACCGGATGGCGATGATGCTCGTTGCCGGGCTCTTCCCGGCACGTCGCAGGGCGTCCGCCACCAACGCTGCGGCGCGCAGCTCCTCGGTCGGAGGCAGCTGCAGCCACCGGTGGACGACCAGCAGGCCACCAGGCGCCAGGTGAGCAAGGTAGGCGTCGAACGCCTCTGCGGTCAGCGGGTAGGTCTCCGAGAGGGAGAAGGCCCCGGCCGTCACCGCGCGGCGGTTTTCCGACAAGGCCAGCGTGACGAGGTCGAACGTCTCCTGCGCGCGCGACAGGTACCCGCGCGGGTTCGACACGACGAGCTCGACGCGCGGATCCGCATAGACTCCGCCGGCCTGGGACGACAGGTGCGACGCGAGGAGCTGCGCCAAGAGGCGGTTGTTCTCCACGGCGACGACCGAGCGGGCACCGAGCTCCAGGGCCGACAGCACCTCAAGCCCCCCGCCCGGCTCCAGGACCAGGGTCCGCGACGCCGGTCGCAGGCGATGCGCCAGCGAGGTGGGCAGGCCGTCGATGAAGCCGGGGGTCAGGCCCGCCCGGGCGGTGAGCGGGAGCACGACCTCGCCGTCGAGGACCACGGCGCTCTGCTCGGGCAGGTTTCCTTGGTATTGGAGCGTCAGCCCGGGAGCGGAATGAATGGCGGAGCTGGAGACGACGTCGATTCGCGAAGCCGCGCTGGACCTGCGCTCCAGCACCTGGGCGTCCGGGAAGCTTTCCAGCTGGGACAACGGCTTGTAGGGAGAAAGCCGGATCTCCAGCCAGGAAGGCGTCTGCCACAAGAGCACGAGGACCAGGCCGGCAGCCGTCAACCCGACGAACCGGTCCGTGCGGCCGGCGGGCGCCTCGGCCTCGGACCGTGCGCACGCGAACCCGAAGGAACCCACGGCGGCCGTCAACCCGGCCAGCAGGACGGCCACGGTGGGGTCCGCCCGATCCAAGACAACGAGGGCGATCCCCGCGCCGGCCGCCGAACCTACCAGCACCGCCCCGTACAGGCCCGAGGCCCGCTCCGGCCACCTCGTCAGCGGCAAGCCGAGAACCAACCCGGCGAGCAGGAACGCAACGGCATAACAGAGCAGATATGCAGCCAGCAGCGCAAGCTGGCTCGGCTCCCAGCCCACCCGGTAGGGATCGAACGGGATCAGATTCGAGACGGCGTAGCCACATACCAGAGCAAGCGAAGCCGCCGCCGCCAGACGAGCCAGGAGCGTGGAGCGCAACGGCCGGCGTGACGGTGAACGAAGCCCGAGTAGGGTACCGCTCGCCCCTAACCCCAGGAGCCCGAGGCTCATTGCCAGAAAGGCGAAATGGTAACCGTAAGCGATGGAAAAGATCCGGGTGAGAGCGACTTCGTACAGGAGGGTCGCGGCAGCTACCGATCCCACTCCCAGATAGACGAGCACGCGTTATCTCTCCTGGAAGCGCCGCTGCCGCCTGGTTTGATCTTCCCATGCTCCTCGGCCTCGAACCGCCAAGCGACGTCTACCGTACCTCACATGAACACAATGTTGCAGAGCGGTGAACCCCGGGTTCGGTGGAGGCCCTCGTCGCGCTCCTGCACCGCCGGCGGCGCTGGCCGTCCCGGAGCTGGGTGACCTCAAGGGTCGGGGTAATAAGCCTCTTGGCCGCTTGCCGCTCCGCGTCCTCAGGGAGGACGCTCCATTGCGGGGATCGTGAGTGTCGATGCCGGGGGCAGCATTTTTGCGGGATTTGCATCAGAGCGCGCAGACTCGGACGCGGCACCACTCCATAGCCGGTGAACGGTGAGCGCAAGAGGGAGAGGACATGGAGCGTTTCCAGCGCGTGTGCGAGATCCTCGACGAGGCGGTCGACGGTCCTGACGCGCCCGTGGGATTCCACGGAGCTGTATGGCGGAGCACCACGAGGGACGAGTTCGTCACCATCAAGGTCTTCGGCAGGGATCTCGTGATCGTGGGCGACGGAGCCGCCTCGAACCTGGTGCTGGCGCTGAAAGGTCAGTCGCCCTTCGGCGCCGACCTGCCCGAACCGCCCACTGGCGCCTCCATCAACCGCATGCCGTCCGGACGTGACCCGGTACCGGCGGAGTCGATCGCCTTCATCGAGCAGTGGATCGACGACGGGTGCCCCGACGACGTATCGCCCCTGGCGGAGCTGACCTGGCTCCCCACCAACGCACCGGTGGCGAGCTCGCGGACCGACGACATCTGGTTCACCGACCCGCAGCGCGGGTGGGCGGTCAACAGCAACGGCCAGATCGTGCACACCGAGGACGGCTTCATCACCTGGCAGGAGCAGCTCCACGACCCGGAGGTCTACTTCCGCTGCGTCGGCTTCGCGTCCGAGTCGCGCGGCTGGGTGGGCACGCTGACGGCGGACAAGCGGCTATTCGACACCGTCGACGGGGGCACGACCTGGACCGGCGTCGCCGACCTTCCCCCACTGGCCCCGTCGGCGGTCTGCGGCCTGTCGGTGGTCAGCGAGTCCGTCGTCTACGCCTCGGGTACGAACTTCCCGAACCGGCCCGCGCGCATGATGCGGACCGTCGACGGCGGGGCCACCTGGCAGGCATGGGAGATGTCAGCGCACGCGACCCTGCTGGTGGACACCTACTTCACCGACGCCGACCACGGCTGGGTCGTGGGCGGGAAGGCGACCGTGGCCAACCCGACCCGTAACGACGTCCGCGCCGTGGTGCTGCGCACCGAGGACGGTGGCGCCACCTGGGTGGACAAGGTCGCCGGGCTCAGTGCCCAGCTCCCGCTCGGCGAGTGGGGATGGAAGATCCAGTTCCTGGACGGCCAGGTCGGCTACGTCGCGCTGGAGAGCTTCGTGCGCGGCGCCATCCTCAAGACCACCGACGGCGGCGAGAGCTGGACCCGCATCGACATCAACGACCCGCAGGGCAATGTCAACCTCGAGGGCGTGGGGTTCATCGACGAGCACACGGGTTGGGTCGGGGGGTGGGGTTCAGCCACGTTCGAGGAGGGCTTCAGCAGCTCGACCACCGACGGCGGCAAGACCTGGCAGGACGCCAACGAGATCGGCCGGTTCATCAACCGCTTCCGCTTCTTCGGCGATCCGGTCACCGTCGGCTATGCGTCGGGACTCACGGTCTACCGGTACTCCGCCGAGCCGGCGGAGGCGCTGCGGCCGATCGCACCGCCCGAGGGCCTGCGCTTCCTGGATGACAACACCCCGAGCCGCAGCGCCGCGCCGCTGCACCTCGCCGTCACCGTTCCCGACGGCGCCGAGCTCATGATGGTGGACGTCTGGGACCGCTTCGGTGAGCACATCCACCGGTTGGTCGAGGAGCCGCGGCCCGCGACAGGACCGCGCACTGTCGACTGGGACGTCACCGACGACGCTCACCGGCCGCTGACCGGCAGCTTCCTCATCCGGGTGACCGTGGACGGTCGCTCGGAGAGTCAGATCGTGCACATCACTCGTTAACCAGGACGACGGACCAGCTAACAGACGATCCATTGACACCGATCCATCAACACCGAGGAGTGCACAGTCGTGGAAGGACGCTTCTTCGCCCCGGGCTCGATCACCCAGATACCGTCCTGGGAACGTGTCGACGGTGCGGGCCGGGTCGTCACGGTGGCGGCACCCGTTGTTCCGGGCTCCCTGCACGACCCGCCGCTGGAGCCGCGCGACGAGGCCGTCTTCCTGCTGACGGCGGCGGCCGAGATCGAGCATGCCCTGATGGTGCAGTACCTCTACGCCGCCTACTCGGTCCGCGTCGCTGACCCGAACCGCGACGAGCTCGCGGCGGTGCAGGACCTTCTCATCCAGATCGCGCGCGAGGAGATGGGCCACCTCGCCACCGTGCAGAACCTGCTGCACCTGATCGGCGGGCCGCTGAACCTCAACCGGGATCACTCCCCCTACTCCAGCGCCATCTACCCGTTCCGCTTCACGCTCGAGCCCGTGACGCTCGACTCGCTCGCCAAGTACGTGATCGCCGAGAGTCCGGCCGAGCTCCCGTCCGAGCTGTCCGAGGCGGACCTGATGCTGCTCGAGCAGATCCGCGAGGACGCCACCCGCGCTAACGGCGGGCAGCAGGTCCGGCATGTCGGGCCGGTCTTCGCGCGGCTGACGCGCCTGTTCTCCGACGACCTGGCTGATGACGACATTCGCCTCGACACCTTCGCGCTACAGGCGAAGTTCCCGGACTGGGGTTACGAGCCGGAGACCAGCGGCCCCGGTGAACCGCTGATCGTCGCTTCGTTCGCGGACCCGGACGTCGCTGCCGTCCGGGCGGCTGCCGTCGCCGCCGTTCGGGCCATCGGTGCCCAGGGCGAGGGCTTCGATCCCGCCCCCGAGGGCACCGAATCGCACTTCGAGAGGTTCTTCGACATCTACAAGCGGGTGTCAGCGCTGTCCTCGGCGGGGGCGACGATCACCTGGCCGGTGGCGACGAACCCCAACACGACCTCGGCGCCGGCAGAGCCTCCCGGCGCGGCGGACGCGGTGGAGGCGGCGCTGGAAGCGCACGCGAGCACCGGGCGCATCAACGATCCGCGAGCGCGGGCGTGGGCGCACCTGTTCAACCTCCGCTACCGCCTGCTGCTGGGGCAGCTCTCGCATTTCCTGCGGCTGGACCACGACTTGTACTCCGAAACGCCCGGTCCCCAGCTCGGCGACCGCACCGAGCGCGGACTGCTGCTGATCGGGACCTTCGACGAGATGCGACACCTGAAGAAAATCGCCGGCAAGCTCGTGCAACTGCCGAAGGACAACCCGCCGGGCCCAGTCCACGCCGGCCCGCCCTTCGAGCTCCCCTATACCCTGAACCTGCCCGACGACGATCCGCAGCGCTGGCGAATGCACCTCGACGCCTCCCGCGCCGCCGTCCAGCTCGTCCGTGAACAGCTCCAGCCCGATGACGCCGCAGCCGACGCCGACGGCTTCCTCACCGATCTCGTGAGCCGGGATGCGCAAGCCCAGATCGTGATGCAGTCCCTGGCCGAGGGAAATGGCGTGCCGCCGGAAAGCCTGCCAACCGGCTTCGGGAAGGCGGTGACGATTCTGGAGGAAGCGGTGCGCGGGTTCACCATCGGCGTACACGGCAACCTCTGGGCCGAACGAACCCGCGACCAGTTCCTCGCTGTTCCCTTTCCTGGTGAACAGCCGCCGGTGCAGCTGAACCCGGACGGCAGCGTCAACCGCGATCCGGACACCGCGCCTCTGGTACAGCGGCTGGAGGGCACGGCGTCCGGAAACCGGATGCCCCGATTCCGCCCGCCGGTTCCCGGCACCCGCATCGGCTTCATCCGCCAGTGGATCGCCGAGGGGGCCCTGGACGACTCCCCGCCCGGGCAGATCGGTGTCGAGCACGAGCGCGCTCCCGAGCCGGAACTCCTGACTACGCCGGATCCAGCGGACCCCCTCAGCTTCGAGTCCGACATCAGGGGCCTCTTCCGCGAGACTCCCGATCGCACCGCGATGCTGCGGTTCGGGCCGTTTGATCTGCACCGCTACGCCGACGTGCGGGACAATTCGGCCACCATCCTGGCCAGGCTCGAGGACGGCAGCATGCCCTGCGACGGCGGCTGGCCCGCGGAGCGCATCGCCACGTTCCGCCAGTGGATCGCAGACGGCAGGCAGCCCTGACGCAGGAACCGCAAGGTCAGTTCGGCTCCACCAGGCGTCATCCCCGGGTGGTTGGCTAACGTGGACGCTGCGTTATCGCGTCAGCCGGTAATGCCCATCCAGGCGGCAAAGCTGCTCAGGGTGTCCGAACGGCGCCGCTCGGCCCGTGCAAGGGTCAGCACCGTTTCGGCGACCATAGGGTGGTACCGGGTCTGCTGCGGCGCGATGCGCCGTGCGGTGTTCAGCGCTTCCAGCGCCTTGGCGTGGTCACCGTGGAGGAGCCAGGCCCGGCCGAGATCAATGTTGTGGTGGGCCACTCGGGAGCGCATGGTCCCCGGTGGCAGCGGGTTCCTGGCATCCCGGGTCACTGCGGTCGTGCCGTCCTGCATCTCGACGGCGGTGGCTACCGAGTGAATGTGGACGTTCGGAGTACAAAACGCAGTGTCGTAGAGGTTGGCATGCACCGGTAGCCGAGAGGCCAGATCACGCGCATCGGCTAGGTGAGCATCTGAGGTTACGGCATCGTGCTGGCGCGCGGCGATGATCGCGCTACGCAGGTGCATCGCGCCTCGCACTGATGCCGCCGCAGGACTGGT
>JBOHFU010000110.1:0-8990 GCA_050699675.1 Pseudonocardiaceae bacterium | reverse complement strand
GGCTGGAACGCGGTGCTTCCGCGCCGGAGCTGGGCTGGACGTCGCAGGTCTTCGACCCGGACGTGCTCACGATGGGTTTCGCCCGCCGGGTACCCACCTACAAGCGCCTCACCCTGATGCTGCGCGACCCTGAACGGCTCCGTTGTCTGCTCCTCGATCCGCAGTGCCCGGTGCAGCTGATCATCGCCGGCAAGTCGCACCCCGCCGACGATGGGGGCAAGGCGCTGATCCAGCAGGTCGTGCAGTTCGCCGACGCACCGGACGTGCGGCACCGGATCGTGTTCCTGCCGGACTACGACATGTCGATGGCCCGCTACCTGTACTGGGGCTGTGACGTGTGGCTGAACAACCCGCTGCGGCCGCTGGAGGCGTGTGGCACCTCGGGGATGAAGTCCGCGCTCAACGGTGGCCTGAACCTGTCCATCCGGGACGGCTGGTGGGACGAGCTCTACGACGGAGAGAACGGCTGGGCGATCCCCACCGCCGACGGTGTGGAGGATCCGCACCGTCGGGACACCCTGGAGGCCAACGCGCTCTACGAGCTGATCGCTACGCAGGTCGCCCCGCCGTTCTACGACCGGGGCTCCGATGGTGTGCCGAGCCGCTGGGTGTCCATGGTGCGCCACACTCTGGCCACGCTGCGCCCCCAGGTCCAGGCCTGCCGGATGGTGCAGGAGTACGTCGAGGGTCTCTATGCACCGGCCGCGAGCTCGGCCGCGAGGGTGGTCGCCGATTCCTTTGCCGGTGCGCGCGCGCTGGCTGAGTACCGGTCCAGGGTTCGCGCCGCCTGGGCCCGGGTGCGGGTCGCGCAAGTGGACACCTCCGGTCTGCCCGACACACCGGAGCTGGGCTCGGAGATGACCGTCCGGGCCGCCGTCGTGCTGGCTGGCTTGCAGCCCTGCGACGTGGACGTTCAGGCCGTCGTCGGTCGGGTCGACGACGGCGACGAGCTGCGGGACGCCGTGGTGGTGACTATGCAGCCGGCCCGCACTCGTGACTCTTCTGACGGCGACGGTGAAGGGGAGCGATTCGAGGCAAGTCTGCGGTTGCCGCATGCCGGATTGCTCGGGTACACCGTGCGGGTTCTGCCCCATCACCCGTTGATGGCCACCCCCGCCGAGTTCGGCCTGCTCCACCTGGCCACCTGAGTGCGTCCGCGCAGACGCGGCGGCTCACCGCTGGGGGCCGAACCTTCCTGCTGCGCAGCGCGGGAGCGAACTGATCTGGATTGGCACCCATGTCTGCCAGACATGCTCCAAGTCGTGTGTACACCGGATTCGGCGTTCCCCGGTGAGTTGACTTTCCCACAATTCCGACCTAGACTTCCATTTTGACGAATAACGCCGCGTAACCGCCTCGAGAAACCGTAAGGCGCGAGTGGCGACACAGCGAGACCCGCGCGTGGGATGTGCAGCCGGATCCATGGGACTTTCCGTGTCGAGCACTGGTCAGAGGTGGCGCCGCCCCAAGCGACGCCACCTCATTTCTTTGATTAATTTGTCAGATGAGGAGATCTGGCTTCTCGTCCAACGAGGTCTTGGATACTCTACTGGCGAGATCCGTCCCGATGGTCAACTGGAGGATTGCATCCTCGGCACTTTCTTCACCAAGACGTCAACCCGAACGCGCACCGCATTCACGAGTGGTGCTCTGAGACTTGGGGCTCGAGTGATCGCCTACGGTGCCCATGATCTGCAATTGAACACCGGTGAGACTCTTCATGACACCGGGCGAGTCCTCTCCGGCATGTTGGATATCTTCGTGGCCCGGACCGCGGGCGACCCGGCGGAGCTTGCCGTGCTGGCGGCACAGGACAAGATGGCCGTAGTAAATGCGATGACGGCAGACGAGCATCCCACGCAGGCACTTGCCGACCTGACAACGATTCTGCAGCGACTGGGCAGGGTTGACGGAGTGACGGTGCTTTATCTGGGCGAAGGAAACAATACCGCCGCAGCCCTTGCCCTGGCCTTGCCACGCTTCCCAGGAAACGCGTTGTATTTCTGTACCCCCTCAGGCTACGGCTTGAAAAACATCTATATCGAGCGTGGCGCCGCTTGGGCGAGCGCTTCCGGTGGGGTGCTGGACGAACGGCACGACCTGAATCGGCTACCAGAGCATGTTGACGTGGTCTACACCACCCGATGGCAGACCACTGGAACGGAGAAGAAGGACGCTCGCTGGCGAGAGGTCTTCGATCCGTTTCAAGTCGATTCAGCATTGATGGCAAGATATCCGGATGCCATATTTATGCATGACTTGCCTGCCCATCGCGGCGAGGAAGTCGCCGCTTCAGTTCTCGACGGTGCGGCAAGTATCGTGTTCGACCAAGCCGAGAACAAGCTACACAGCGCGATGGCTGTCCTTGAATGGTGCGCTGGATGTGATTACTGACCAGCTCTCTTACTGCCCTGCCCGGGGTTTTGACCGCGCAGAGGCCGGCGACCAGAAGGAGTCCTCTTCTTGACCGCGGCGCGTCCCGTACGGATCTTCGAGTATTGTCACCTCATGCTCGCGGACCTGCGTCCGCCTCGAAGGCCAAATGTATTCTTCGACCCAGCGGACACGGAGGTAGGCATCTGGGCCACCGTCGATCTCATCAAGCCAGGGTGTACGGTCCTTGACCTGGGCTCGGGTAGCGGTGCCGCTGCGTCCTCGGTCGCCAGGGCGGGCGCTGGGCATGTCCATGGTCTCGACATCTCCGAGAACAGTGTTCTCTGGGCATCCGAGCACTATGCCCTGGAGACCGAGGACAGGCGAGTGACCTTCGGGATTGCTGACTATGCCCTTTCCTCCCCCTCCCGGTTGTTGGACAGCTGCCCGTTTGGTTCCCCGCCCGCTGTTGTCACCAGCAATCCTCCGTACGTTCCACTACCGCCGCCGGAAACTTCTCAGAAGGTGTCTATCGACGGTGGGCCCGATGGTCTTCAATGGGTCCGGCTGGTCGTGCGTCACGCAGCTGGTATGGGATCTGACCTCGGAATCACCATCGGCAGCTATTCTTCTCCGCGGGCGATGGCGTCTCTTCTTCATGAATCCGGCTACGGGATCGCGAGTGTCACACTGAGCGCACTGCGGCTTGGGGATCACACCTTACGGAACATGGGGAGGGTGCTCAGCCTGGAGGCCAGGGGCGAGGGACCGCTACTCCGGGCGGACGACGGTATCGTCTATTACCTCATCGTGGGGCTCTCCTGCCGGCGACTCGCGGACACAGCGGGTGTTGCAT
Source organism: Pseudonocardiaceae bacterium (assembly GCA_050699675.1). Classification (GTDB taxonomy): domain Bacteria; phylum Actinomycetota; class Actinomycetes; order Mycobacteriales; family Pseudonocardiaceae. The sequence continues at coordinate 5,761 of JBOHFU010000110.1, read as the reverse complement.
CGAACAACTGGTCGCCGGTGCTCGACGATTTGCCGGCGCTTCTCCACCTCGCCTGCGAGTCGAGGACTCCGGCCTTGGAGGCGCTCGACACCAGCCCAAGCACGTCGCCGGTCCCTGTCCGAATACTGGTCCTACCTGATGAACCTCTGCGCCACCATTGCTAGTGTCGTGATGAATGAAGGGCGGGCCGCGGCAGTGTACCAACCATTGACTGTAGGAGTCGAGGAGGAATTCTTTGCGGTTGATCCAATTACCCGCGGTCTGCTGGCCGATACGCGGCCGCTTCTCGAATCTGCTCAGGCTCGACAGGCTGATCACGAGAACCCGAGCTACAGCGAAGAGCTACGACCCTGCATGATCGAAAGTCGAACGGGTATCTGTCAAAGCCTGGACCAAGTACGTGCGGAGATCCGCGACCTTCGCGGTGGCCTGGTTCAGGCGGCCAGGGAAACGGGCAGCTGGATCGCTGCGGCCGGTTCTTTTCCGCTGGCCGACTGGCGGACCCAGGGCTTCACTCCGACACCGCGGAACGAGTATATCGCTAAGACCTACGTCCAGCTGGCCAACGAACATGTCATCTGCGCCTGTCACGTTCACGTCGGAGTCGAGGATCGCAACACAGCCATCCAGGTGATGAACCGGGTCCGCGCCTGGCTGCCTGTCCTCTCTGCGCTGTCCTCCAGCTCCCCCATCTGGATGGGTGAAGATACCGGCTACGCTAGCTATCGCAGCACAATCTGGGAACGTTGGCCGATGGGAGGGATACCTCCTACGTTCCGATCGTTCGACCACTACACAAAAGGAGTGAAGCTGCTGATCGATACTGGAACTACCGCCGACGCAGGCCAGATCTACTGGGACATCCGTCCCGGTACCACGTACGAAACCGTCGAGTTCCGCATCGCGGATTCGTGTGCCACTATCGACGAGACCATCGTCCAAGCGGGGCTATCCCGAGCGCTTGCGCAAAAATGTCTGAATGAACTCAAGCGCGGAGATCCCTCCCCAGAGATCCGCCCCGAGCTGCTGCGTGCGGCCAAGTGGCGCTCCGCCCGGTTCGGCCTCACCGAGAGCCTCCTGGATCCAATTTCGGCCCAACTCGTACCGGCTCATTCGCTTGTGGACCAGCTATTCGAATACGTCCGCTCCCCGCTGGAGGAGGCCGGGGACTGGGACGAGATGACCGAGCTCGTTGAGCGTGTAAAATGTATCGGTTCATCGGCTGAGCGTCAGCGGCGAATCTTTTCTGAAACCAGTCGTCTAGAGGATGTGGTTGATCTTCTGGTGACAGAGACGGCTATTCTCTAGCTGTTCGACTAACTTAGCAGGGCGAGAAACAACTAGGAGGACCAGCATGAGACAAGAGCCCGAAGCTGTGATCACGGCATATCCAGATGGGCCCTATCTCGTCAGGGGGGCATACAGAATAGTCGACGCGAACGGGGACGAGATCGAATTGACGCGCAGGACGGTAGCCCTTTGCCGCTGTGGCCGTTCAAGCCGGAAGCCCTGGTGCGACAGTTCGCATAAGTCCTTCAATTTCAGGGACCCGGCGAAGACCACCCGCTCCCCGCTGCCTCGCAAGGAAGACTCGACGGACGGGTAGTCGGGCCTTCTCTAACTGTGCACCCAGAGATCATTCTATCCGGATTCGGTAAGTGACTGGCGAAGCAGCCGAGCGTCTCCATGCGTGTGCAGAGAAGGTTCCTTGCGCGACCAACAGTCGAGTATGTACTGAGCGAATGCGGCGTCAAGCCCCGCCCCCGCCGAGGCTCCAAACAAGATGTCTCGTGCCAAAGCGGGGTCCTGCTCGAGCAGGCCCCCCGCAAGCTCGTGCAAGGCGACCATGTCGTGAACGGAGTCGGCAATCACGTGTTCATCGAAGAAACCTGTCGCATCGGCACCGTACCCGAGCCGGCGAAGACCCTCGGCCTGAAATTTGTTCGAGAGGGCTGACGTCATCTCAGCAATAACTAGATGACCGACGGCGGCTCCCCGCAGGCGGCGGTGGAGTCCGAACAACGACATTAAATTGCTAGAGGCAAGGGTCACTCCCGGAATCAGGTCCAGGTATGCGCCGTATCGACTGTCGAAGCCCATCGTATCCATGGTGACTTGGAATAAGGCAGCGTGGATCCGCTCGGCCCTCCCGCACCCGTACTCATCGAATTCTATCTCGACCAAAGCGGCCTTAGCCTTGCCTTCTAGTCGCGGGATCACCCAGGAATGCGGGTCCCCTTCTTTTAGTCGATAAGCCGATCGGTGAATAATGTAATCTCTGAATTCGGTAAGAGAGGCCTTGTCTCTCAAGTACTTGGAGAGTGGCGGCCCGGGCTGGGTCGCAATCTGGTTCAGCTTCAATTTTACGTCTGAAGGGCCTGGCCGCGCCTCGCCGCCGAAATGCTCGAGTAGGCCCGACTCGAACACCTCTTCAAGCTGCCCGCGCAAGTTGAGCAGTGCAGGGTTCCATTCCCATCGAGCGTCGACGCCAGAAAAGCCTCGGTAGTGGATCTCATAACAGACATACAATGCAAGGTGGAGGTCATCGCCTGAGAGGGGGTCGCCTTCAATAGGTGGAATACCCTCCAGACCTCCTGGGCTGCCTGCCAATGCCTCGAAGAGTCGTTCGGTAATGGGTCCCCGGGAAGTCGGCAGTGGGGGCTCCCAGCGCTCCGGTAATTCTGATACGGTTAATTCAGTGGCGATGGTCATCGAGGGGCCTTCCCATCATTACGGGTCTGCGAATAGATCGAACGGTTCTGGCGCGCCCGGTGAGGTCATTGTTTCGAGAGCAGGTCATAGGCTTAACCAGGTTCCGACCCCGGCTTCTCTGGCCAGGTCGTAGACGGCTTTTGCGCAGGCGATATCCACTATTGCCATGCCCATCGGGTTCAGGACAATAACTTCGGAGTCATTCTCCCGTCCTGATCGGTCTCCCACTACCACTTGCCCCAGCTCGGCGTGGAGGTCTGCCCTCGTGAACCTGCCCTCGGAGGCCAACTGGTGGAGAACCTTCCCTTCACGATTGCACTGGTTCCAATCGTCCACCACTACCTTGGCGGATTTCAAGAAGACGTCTTTCTCGGCGTCCATGATAGACACATTGCTGAGGAAGGCCCCCTGCTGAAGCCATTCGAAAGGCAACCACGGCTGGCTGGAAACAGTGCACGTCATCACCAATTCTCCCGCACGGACCGCTTCCTCTGGCCCCGTTGCCACAACAGCGTCGACTCCCGGGTAACGCTCGGACAGCTCGGCTGCCAGCAGGGCTGCGGCTTCGTGACGAAGGTCAAAGAGGTGCACCACTTTCACCTGGGTGAATTGCTCGAGCGTTGTCAGAACATGGGCGCGGCCGATCGGGCCGCAGCCGATGCACGACACCTGGGTGAAGTTGGTTTTGGCTAAATGACGGGTCGCCACCGCGGTCACCGCGGCAGTCCGAAGCGCGCTGATGAGGCCACCTTCCATAACGGCCACCGGGTAATGAGTTTCGGAGTCGTTTAAAACGATCAATGCGCTGGCTCGTTCAAGGTTGAGGCGTTCAGGATTGTCGTGCTTGCTGCCGATCCATTTCAGGCCTGCAATTGGTTCAGCGCCACCCAGGTACGCAGGCATGGCTATGATTCGGTCGGCGATGTGGCCGTCCGGCCGCCAGCGCAGGTACGGCTTCAGCGGCTGTGCTATGTCGCCCCGAGCGTGCAGAGCCAGGGCCTGGCTGACGGCTTTGACGAATATCTTCGACGAGCGTCCACCTGACCGGGCGACATCGGCTCTGCTCAGGAACAAAAGACCCGTCGGTCTTGAGCTTGTCGATCCGTCCTCAACAGCAGAGCTCATGGGGAGGTCGGCTTGGTTGGAGTCTCCGGGAACGCGGCCAGATCAAGTAAGTGCGGCAGCGCTTCATACCACTCGTCGTCATAAACGAGGTCAAGATACCGCTCACCCCGATCGGGAAGTATGGCGAGGATCTCGGCGGACACAGGGACCTGGGGGAGTAGCTTGCTTATGGCTGCGACCACCGCGCCTGAGGAGCCACCAGCAAGGATGCCCTCCGAAATTGCCAGTTCACGGCAACCCGCCGCTGCCTCCCGATCCGAAACCCATATGACATCGTCGATCTCATCGGGCGAGAGCAACTCGGGCACGCGGTTAGCGCCCAGACCGGGGATTTTACGGGGACCAGGAGAGCCACCAAAGATCACTGATCCGATAGCGTCGACCGCTACGACACGAAGCGCCGGGAAGGCGCGGCGAAGGCGTCGCGAGACGCCGAGGATGGTCCCCGTGGTGCTGACCGGCGCCACCAGGTAGTCAATGGGCCGATCGAGTTCGGCCAGAATCTCAGCACCAGTGCCTTCGTCGTGAGCTCGCCAGTTGAGCTCGTTGGCATATTGATTGATCCAAAGACCCCCCTCAATGGATTCAGCGAGCGCGCGAACCCGCTCGATGCGGGTGGTGAGGTAGCTCCCAGATTCATCGGGTTCGGTCACCATCTCGATGTTGGCCTTCAGCGCCCTTAATATTCGAAGGTTGCTGGGCGTAATCCCTGGATCGACAACGCAAGTCAGGGAGAGATCCCAGACACGTGCAACCATGGCCAGCGCGATCCCAAAATTGCCCGAGGTACTCTCCAACAAATGGGTATTGCGGGTGATGAGGCCTTCGCGCAGGCCCAAGTCGAGGATGTGACTCGCCGACCGGTCTTTCATGCTACCACTAGGGTTCAGCATTTCGAGCTTCGCTGCAACCGCGGGGCCCGGTGGCGGAAACTGCCTGCTCAGGGCTATCAGAGGCGTACGTCCCACACAACTTGCGATGGATTCGTGGATCAACGTTCGCCTCCGCCCGGCCTGTGAAACCTAGGAGTATCGAAACCTGACAAAGGTTATCGATGGCTTTTGGAGATTAGCAGGCTTCTCGGCTGGTCTCAACTCGAACGCCAGCTTCGCCGGGGCCGTCGCGGGCGGTGTGCGGCGCTTCGACGCGGAGGATCGATATCCGGGTGAAGGTCGATCGGCGTAGAAAATGGGTATTGAATGTGGAGGAGTTCGACTATTGTACCGGCTGCTGGCTGGGCGTGGTATTCGGGGTCGACGGGTTCGCCCTCGAGCGGTGTCGGCAGCGATGATGTGGGCTAGCGCCGCACTGCTCGGAAGACCATGAGGGTCCGGGCGGGGACCGCCATCCGGGTGCCCGGCCGCCTGCTTCGCCTCCGGGTGGGCACTCCGTCGGGGGACCCGGTGTCCAGCACCGGCGCGTAGTGCTCGCCATACTCCGGGCCCGGCAGCGTCACCACGATCGGGTGCGCGCCGGCGTGCAGCACCAGCAGCCAGGAGTCGGTCGCCGGTGGCGGCGGGTGGGATCGCACATCGGTGCCGTCGATCCACATGCCAAGGGTCTGCCGGTGGCCGTCTCGCCAGTCGTCGAGTTCCATAGGCCGGCCGTCGGGACGAAACCAGACCAGGTCGGGAGGTCCGCCGGGGGTGATGCGGCCCTCGAAGAATTCGGGTTGGCGCAGCGCGGGCGTCGCCGCGCGCAGGGCAAGCAGGCGGCGGGTGAAGACGGTCAGCATCTCGGCCGTGTCGGTCTCGGGATCTGGCGACCAGTCCAGCCACGAGGTCTCGTCGTCGAGCCGGTACGGGTTGTTGTTGCCGCGCTGGGTGCGCCAGCGCTCGTCACCGGCCAGCAGCATCGGAGTGCCGGTGGACAGCGCCAGGGTCGCCAGCAGGTTGCGGGCTTGGCGGCCGCGCAGGCTGCGCAC
>JBOHFU010000109.1:0-9039 GCA_050699675.1 Pseudonocardiaceae bacterium | reverse complement strand
TGCTCGATGGTGGGGTCGACCTCGCGGTGCACTGCCTCAAGGACATCCCCGGCGACGTGCCCACTCCGGAAGGCCTCACGTTCGCCGCTTACCTGCGTCGGGAGAACATCCACGACGCGGTGATCTCCCGCACCGGTGTGCCGCTGGGCGAGCTGCCCGCTGGCGCGCTGATCGGCACGAGTTCCGTGCGTCGCGCCGCCCAGCTGCATCTGCACCACCCGCAGCTGCAGGTCAAGCCGCTGCGGGGCAATGTCAACACGCGGCTGATGCGGCTGGACGAGGGCCATTTCGACGCGATCATCGCCGCGGCCTCCGGGCTGCACCGCGTCGACCAGGCAGACCGGATCACCGAGATCTTGCCGCTGGAGACGATGTGCCCGGCCATCGGTGCCGGCATCATCGTGCTGCAGTGCCGCGCCGACGACGGCGAGATCCGGACGCTGGCCGCCCGGCTCGGCGACGAGGAGACCACCCGGCACGCCATCGCCGAGCGCGCCATGCTGCACGCCCTGCAGGGCCACTGCAACTCACCGATCGCGGGCTACGCCACCACCGAACCCAGCGGCAAACTGACCTTGCGCGGCAAGGTGTTCAACCTTGACGGAAGCCAGTGGCTCGACTCCCACCATTGGGGCGTACCCGAGGATCCTGCCGCCCTGGGATTCTTCGTCGGCGCCGACCTGTTGCGCCAGGGCGCCCGCGCGCTCATCGACTCCATCGCCCACTGACACGTAGCCCAAGGATATTCCCGCAAGCCTCAGCCGGCTCGCGCTGTCCGTGCCACCAGTGCGCGGGTCAGGCCGGGCAACGCGACCGCGAGCCGACGGTGCGGTGGTACTGCCACCCGGCGGGACAGAATGTGGTACTCGGCCGCTTCGATCTCGTCCAGAATGCCGCCGTACAAGCTGAATGCGGTAGCCACGCAGGCCCGTGACACCGGGGCAAGCATGGGAATCCCTGGTGCCGCCCGGCGGTAGATCGCCCGGGTACGGGCTACCAGGTAGGCCAGTGCGTGGCGCACCCGAGGATCGGGCCGCCCGGTGCTGCGGCACCACGCCAGCAGTGCCCGATCCACCCCGAACGCGGCCAGCTCGTCGGCGGGTAGGTAGACCCGCCCGCGATCGAGGTCCTCCCCGATGTCGCGCAGAAAGTTGGTGATCTGGAACGCGATGCCCAGCGCGGCGGCATGCGGCTCGGCCCGCTCCCGCGGAACCACGGTGCCCAGCACGGGTAGCACCTGCAGGCCGATGACCGCCGCCGAGCCGTGCACGTAGCGAGCTAGCTCGTCGAAGGTCCGGTAACCGGCAACTCCGCCCTCTCCCACCGGCCGATCCATCCGCATCGAGACCATGAAATCCGCGAAGTGCCGCGGGTCGATCCGGTAGCGAATCGCGGTATGCACCGGTGCCGCCAGCACCGGGTGGTCGGAACTGCCCCGCGCCAGCCCGTCGCGCAGTTGTTGCGCCAGGGTGTCCAGCTCCGCGAGGCGCTGTGGCCAAGGCCGGGTGTCGGCCAGGTCGTCGACGATCTCGTCGGCGTAGCGGGCCAGCCCGTACAGGGCGTGGATCGCCGGACGGGCCACAGGTGGTAGCAGCCGGGTCGCTAAGAAGTAGGTGCGGCCGTGCACCACGTTGAGTTCCCGGCAGCGGGTATACGAGGCCCGCAGCTCGGGCTCGATGATTCCTGCCGCGTCGAGCTCGCGGCTCATGCCGTTCCTGCCGGCACCGGATCGGTGTGTTGCGTGCGGACACGCAGGTGCAGCGGGTCGCGGCGCAGCAGCGTGGTGGCCGCGATCAGCGAAATCGCCGTCATCCCGATCTGGTACGGCCAGGCGTTGAAGGCGCTCTCCCCGGTGGGATAGGTGGCCAGGACCAGCCAGGTGGACGTGCCGACCACTAAAGCCAGCGGGTTTCGCCGCCAGGGGAGAGCTGCGGCGAGGACCAGACCCCAGGTGAAATACCAAGGCAGGGTAGCCGGCGCCAGCAGCGCCGACCACAGCAGCGCGATCGCCGCATAGCGCACGGCCCCTGGCCCTCCGTCCCTGGCCAGCCACCACTGCCGGGCCAAGATGGCCAGAAAGACTCCCGAGCCGAGGATCCGGAAGACCAGGACGAACGGGCCGCTGCTGGCGTCATGGAACGGCAACGTCACGGCGTAGGCGAGCTGGCCGGCGGCGGTGGGCAGCGACATCCAGTTGACGATCAGCGAAGGTGCGTTGAGGGCGGGGATCCAGCCGAGACCGACCCCAGACAGTATCGTGACGGCGGTGAAGACGGTTGCGAACACCGCCAGACCGCCAGCGGACGCCCGTAGCAACCGAGCGCCCCGGCTACCGGGCAGTCGGGCCGCCCAGATCCAGATCAGGAACGGCAACGCGATCCCGGCCGACGCCTTCACCGCCATCGCCACGGTGACCAGAGCGATCCCGGCGATATGCCGGCGCTGCAGCACCAGCAGCGTGCCCACGGCCAGTAGGCCGATCATGAGCAGGTCGTTGTGCGGCCCGCCGACCAGGTGCACGACGGTCATCGGGTTGGCCACCACCAGCCAGAGCGTGACGGTGCGGTTGCCGCCGAGCTGGTCGGCCAGCCGGGGCAGCGCGAAAACCAGGAGCCCCACACCGGCCAGCAGCACCAGTCGCATGCCGATCACGCCCGCCATGGTGTCCTCGTCGGTCAACCAGTTCATGATCTTGGCGATGAGGATGAACAGCGGACCATAAGGCGCTGGGGTGGTCTGCCATGCGTAGTGCACGTTGTCCGCAATGGGTCCCGGCGGCAGCTCCGAGGGGCCGACCTGGTAGGGATCCAGCCCGCGCAGCGCGAGTGCACCCTGCGCCAGGTAACTGTAGACGTCCCTGGTGAACAGCGGCGGTGACAGCACCATCGGTGCGATCCAGACGGCACCTGCGACCTGCACATGCTGGACAGTCGCGGTGCCGGCCAGGACGTCGCGCCCCAGGCGCACCCAGGCCCACACGATCATCCCGACACCAAGGTAGAGCGCCATGGTGGCCAGGTCGCGACCGTGGCCGTAGCGGATCCAGGACAGCGGTCCCCCGGTGATCAGCGGGTCGGTGACGAGGATGCCGCCGGCTCCGACCGCCGCGGCGGCCAGCAGCACCGAACCGGCCAACCCCAGCAGCACGGTGCCCGAGAGCAGCCGGCCCGGGAACACTCGGTCCAGCAGCAGCATGGGTTCTTCCCGCTTGGCGGCGGGGTCAGAACCGGGATCGAGAGGCGCGTAGCGCGGGGTCGCTGTCGGAGACGATGGGGTCGACGTCATGGCGGAAGGTATGTTTCCACAGCGCAGAGCCAGCGATACTAGTGGTGGCCTTGTCGTGACCTACTGGTAACTGACTCGTTTCAGCCGCTCACGGCGGTACGCCGGCGGGCTCCGGCGGCGGTGATCCGGGCCGCGGCGAGCTTGCCGGAGATGATCGCCGTGGGCACGCCCACCCCGGGCGTCGTACCGCATCCGGCGAGCACCACGTTGACCCGGCCGCGGACCAGGTTGGACGGGCGGAACGGCCCGGTTTGGGCGAAGGTGTGTGCCGCCGAGAACGGCGTGCCGACCGCCAGCCCTTGGGCCGCCCAGTCGGCGGGGGTCACCAGCTGCTCAACCTCGATGGCGTCGCCGAGGTCAGCCAATCCCCGGTCCTCCAGCGTGCCGACCAGCTCGTCGCGGTACGCCGACCCGAGGGTGGCCCAGTCCAGTGGTGCGGTGTGCAGGTTGGGGCAGGGCGCGAGCACGTACAACAGCTCGCGTCCGGCAGGGGCGAGGGTTGGGTCGGTAGCGGTGGGACGGGTGATCAGCAGCGACGGGTCGGTCATCAGCCGTCCGCGGTAGATGATCTCGTCGAAGGTGCTCTTCCATGCTTCGCCGAAGATGATCGTGTGGTGCTCCAGCCCGGTCCAGCCCGGCCCGGTGCCCGGCCGGACTCCGGCATGCAGCACCACCGCCGAGGGCGACCAGCGCAGCGGCACCGGCCGCCGGGGTGCCCGGCCGAGCAGTTTGTGTACCACCGGCAGGTCTGGGGTGAGCACCACTGCATCGGCGGCGATCCGCTCGCCGTCTGCGGTGCGCACTGCTGTGACGCGGTCCCCGGAGTGCTCCAGGGCGGTAACCGTGGTGCTGTATCGGAGCTGCGCACCGGCATCGGAGGCCGCGTCAGCCATCGCCTGGGGCAGCGCCCGCATGCCCCCGCGGGGAAACCAGACCCCGGCCACGGTGTCCATGTAGGCGATCACCGCGTAGGCACCCAGGGCACGCTGCGGGGGCACCCCGGCGTAGAGCGCTTGAAAGGAGAAGATCCGTTGTAGCCGTTCGTCATGCACGAATCGGCCGACCTGAGCGCCGAGCCGGCCGAAGCCGCCCAGTGCGGCCAGCGTGGCCAGCTCGCGGACCGCGTCACGGCTGGCCACCAGGTCCAGCGGGGAGTCGAAGTTGCCGCCGATGAACCGGCCGATCTCAACGTGGTAGAGCCGGGTCAGCCAGTCCCGCAACCGCCGGTAGCCGTTCGCTTCCTCCGGTCCGGCCACCGCGCGGACCTCAGCCTCCATCGCCGCCGCGTCGGTGTGCACGTCGATCACCGACCCGTCTGCGAAGCGGGCCCGGTACGCAGGATGCAGTGCTACCAGGTCCAACCGTGCGGCGACCGAGTCGCCCACCGCGGCCAGTGCCTCGTCGACCAGCTCTGGCATGGTGAGCACGGTGGGGCCGGTATCAAGGCGATAGCCCGCGAGATCCATCCGGCCGGCTCGACCGCCCGGATGGGGCTGGGCTTCGAGCAGGGTGACCTGCCGCCCGGCTCCGAGCAGGTGCAGCGTCGCGGACAGCCCGGCCAACCCGGCACCGACGACTACCACATGGTCAGTGGATCCTGGCACGGTGCGCACGCCGCGACACTATCGTGGTCGTGAGTGCCTCACAGCGTTGCCGCACGCACTGCCACTCACAAGGTTCTGCGGGTCGCCTGCGCGGCCAGCTCGGTCAGCCGCGCGCCCGCCGGCTCGGCCAGATCGGCGGCGCACAGGCTGGCCAGAGCGGAGTTGGTCAGCTCGGTGATCCGGCGCTCCACCTCGGCCACTGCACCCAGCTCGATCAGCAGCTCCCGTATCTCGGTCACGGCTTCCGCATCCACCTGCGGGTCCCCGATCGCGCCACGCAGCAGGTTGGCGGCCGCGGTATGGCCCTGTCCGTCGGCGGTGCGCAGAGCGTAGGCCAGCAGCAGCGTCCGCTTGCCCTCCCGCAGGTCGTCGCCGGCGGGCTTGCCGGTGATCGCGGGGTCGCCGAACATGCCGAGCAAGTCGTCCCGGAGCTGGAAGGCGATGCCGATGTCGGCGCCGAAGTGGCGGTAGGCGTCCACCAGCGCGGGACCCGCTCCGGCGATCGCGGCACCCAGGTGCAGCGGACGCTCAACGGTATAGGCGGCGGTCTTGTACCGGTCGATCTGCAGCGCGGTCTCGGGCGTCTCGTCCCCACGGGCCTGGGTGAGCATGTCGAGGTACTGCCCGGCGAGCACCTCGGTGCGCATCGCCTGCCACACGCTCAGCGCTCGGCTCAGCTGATCAGGCCAGAGATCCGCCCCACGAAGCATGTCGTCGGCCCAGGCCAGCGCGATGTCGCCGAGCAGGATGGCGGTGGCCGCGCCGAACCGTTCCGGCGTGCCCAACCACCCTGCCGCGCGATGCCGGGCGGCGAAGTCGACGTGCACCGTCGGTGCGCCGCGCCGGGTAGTGGAATCGTCCATCAGGTCGTCGTGCACCAGCGCGCAGGCCTGGATGAGCTCCAGGGAGCTCACCGCCCGCAGCACCGCACGCGCCTGCGGGTCAGTCGGACAGCCGCCCGCTCCCCGCCAGCCCCACCAGGCGAACGTCGGGCGCAGCCGCTTGCCGCCGCCGAGCACGAAGTCGCTCAGCGAGTCCACCGCAGCTACGAACTGCGGGTCTATCTGCGTTGCCTCGTCACGTTTGGCTTTGAGAAAGGCTGCGAGCTCGCGGTGCACGTCGGCGGGGAGGTCCTCATCGAGCGAGTGCGCCTGCTGATCTTTCGCCGGCTGGCCTGGGGACAGCAGCCGGGCTCCGCGAATGGCGTTCACCTGCGCCATGGAACCTCCTGGGATCGTGCTGACAGCACTGCGTAGCCAGCCTTGCACTCGCTGTCTGCACCGACGATAAGGGAGCGGCTTGTCGACATGTGCCCGGGTTCGGCCCCGGCGCTGTCCCGGTTCGGTTGGTGGGTCTTCAAGTACCCCCAACGTCTGTCGCGAGTGCCATCAACGGCCGCCAACCTCAGTCAGCGCTTGAGAGCGGAAGCGTGCGGCCGAGTACGGCGAAGGCCCGGGAGTCCCCGGTGAAATGGTAGTTGCGCAGCAGGTCGGTAAACCCGATCCGGCGGTAGAGCCGCCAGGCCCTGGTCGGACCCTCGGGAGTGGACAGCAACGCGCGCGGGGCATCCACTCTGGACAGCAGCTCGGTGAGTAGAGCCTCGCCGATTCCTCTGCCCTGCGCGCTTGGGTGCACATGAAGTTCGGTGAGCTCGAAATAGTCGGCGAGGTTGCGTTGTGCCGCGATGGGGTCGATCAACATGAGTCCACGGTGTACCTCGTCGTGCCACCACTGGCCCGGCGCTCCTCGGTAGCCGTAGGCGATACCCACCAGTACATCAGCCTCGAAGGCCGCCATGCACACCCAGCCAGCTCGCAGCATGTGTTCCAGCCACATCGGGCTCCGATGCCGCGCCGTGCCAGGTGGGTAGCGCATCGCCGTGACGTAGATCTGCAGCGCCTCGTCAAGCCTCACTCGCAACTGCTCGGCTGTCAGTTCGGTCAGCCGGGCCGGTTCGCGGGCGCGAATTGCTGTCACCGCCAACCTCCAGTATCGGCCGGCGCAGCTGCGAAGCGGGCGGCACCGGCGGGCTGCACGGGTCCATCAGACCACGGCGAGCCTGCTAGCTGTCGGCTTCCGGCGAGCCGGACTTGACGGGACTGTGCCCCTCGGGGTTACTCTTAACTCGTGTCGAACACATGTTCGAACAAGGGTCCGGTGGCGGAGCGGGGGAAGCGCGCCGCCACCGGACTCCGCCGGCTTCCCCACGGCGCAGTCGACCCGGTGTCGCACTCATCACGACCCCGACTGAGGAGGCCGACGTGCCCACTGCCGCTCCACATACCTCGCCCATCGCCCCGCTCTCGCGGTGTGGTGGCCCGACTCACCACCCGTTCGCCGTGCGAACCCTGTTCGACCAGGCCCGGCAGGGTCTGCTCGATGCCGAGTACGCCGCACATCCGGTAGACCGCTATACCCAGGCACACCTCGCAGCGCTGCGAGGGGCGGCCGCAGTGCTGGCGGCGCGGGCCCGGCCACGCCACCGCAGCCGGCCGACCAGCGCGTGGGTTCTCCTCGCTACGGTCGCGCCGGAACTCGCGGAATGGTCGGCATTCTTTGCCGCCACTTCGGCTACTCGATCGGCCGCCGAGGCCGGCGTGCGTCGCCTCGTAACCAGCCGCGACGCCGACGACCTCCTCCGGCAGGCCGGCGAGTTCCTGACCCTCGCGCAGCACGCGGCGTCCAGGACCTCACGATGACCGCTCCGCGACCGTTGATCGACTACGGTCGGATGCTCGACGTTATCGGGATCGAGGGCGAGCTGATGCTCGCCACGGCGGCCACCGCGCTGCCGGATGCGGCACAGGCCGAAGTACCCGGTTGTCCCGATTCGACCCTGGGCGAAACCCTGCGGCATGTGGGCAGCGTGCACCGGGTCACCCGGCTGTGGGTGCGGGACGGCCATCGACCCGAACAGTGGGAGCAGGCACCCTCCGACGGTGACCTGATCGGTTTCGTGCGGACTGGCCTCAGCGAGCTGCTCACCGAGCTGAGCCAGCATGACCCAGCCGACCCGTGCGACACCTGGTGGCCCGCCGATCGCACGCACGGCTTCTGGCGGCGACGGATGGCTCACGAGACCACTGTGCACCGTGTCGATGTCCAGGCTGCCGCTGGCGGACCAGTGCACCCCATCGACGCGGAGGTGGCCCTCGACGGCATTGACGAGCTGCTTTTCCTGTGGTTCGGTCATCGCCTCGGCGAGCTGCGGATGTCTTCGCCGCAGGACGGAGCGGTCGCTCTTTCGGCCGCCGACCGCCGCTGGTTGGCGGTCTTCGAACCGGGCAGGTCTACCGCACGGCGGGTAGACGAGGCAGATGCAGCCGCGGCGGACGCGATGGTCAGCGGAAACCCCACGGAGGTCTACCTCTGGTCATGGGGACGCCTGCCAGACCAGTCGGTGCGGATTACAGGCGACCAGGAGGCCGTCGCCCAGCTCTGGACCCTGTTGCGCCCTGCCACTCAGTGACGGGCAACTCAGTGACGTGGGACCCGCGACTTTGCACAACCGAGTGAGCACCGCGTCAGGCCCGGAGGCGCAATCCTCGCGGGGTGGCGCGGAACCCGGCGTCCCGGAGCAGCTCGGCTAGCGCCGATGCCTGCGCCGCCTCACCATCGGCGCGCTGAACGGACAGGGAGCCCAGCCAACCCTGCCGCACTGCGTCGGCGAGGGCGCGGATAGCGACGCGCAGGGTCTCGGTGTCCTCGGTGAAGGACAGCAGCGAGCGGCCCCCGCGCTCGACATAGATTGCGGCCGCACCGTCCACCAGGACAGCCAGTGCCCCTGCCTTGCGTCCAGGTCGGTGCACCACATCACCTACGGTGGGCGGCCACGCCAAGGCGGCTCCGTAGGGCTGGGCGGGGTCGGCTGCGGCTAGCACAACCGCCGCGGCATCGTGGTCGCTGAGCTGGCCGACTGCGCGCAGCCGGTCGATCGCGCCCGGGACGGCGAATTGCGCGGCCCCGAGGCCCTCGACGACGTACCCGCGTCGGCACCGACCAGAATCCTCCATCGCCCGCAGCACCTTGTAGACGCCGGCAAAGCCACCGGCGACTCGTTCGGTATCGAGCGCCCCCCTGGTGAGGACCCCGTGCCGCTCGAGAAACGTCTCGGCCCGAGCGTGCGCCCGGCGGGTCGGATCGGGCTCGG
>JBOHFU010000108.1:0-9073 GCA_050699675.1 Pseudonocardiaceae bacterium | reverse complement strand
GGCTCTGCTGCACCGGCCAACCTGCTCGTGCTGCCGTTGCTGTTCGAGGACCAGGCGTTGGGGGTGATCGAGCTGGCCTCGGTCAACGAGTTCACCACGGTGCACCGGGACCTGCTCGAACAGCTTCGCGAGACGATCGGCGTCAACGTCAACACCATCCTGGCCAACTCCCGCACCGAGGCGCTGCTGGGCGAGTCGCAGCGGCTGACACAGGAGCTGACCGCGGGTTCGCAGCGGCTGCAGGCCCAGCAGCACGAGCTGCAGAGCTCCAACTCCGAGCTGGCCGAGAAGGCCGCCCTGCTGGCGGCCCAGAACCGCGACATCGAGATTAAGAACGCCGAGATCGAGCTCGCCCGCCAGGAGCTTGAGGAACGGGCCGCCGAGCTGGCCGCCGCGTCGCGCTACAAGTCGGACTTCATGGCGAACATGTCCCACGAGCTGCGCACCCCGCTCAACAGTGCGCTGGTACTGGCCAAGCTGCTGACCGACAATCTGGACGGCAACCTGTCAACCAAGCAGGTGGAATTTGCCAGGACCATCTACTCCGCCGGCAGCGACCTGCTGCAGTTGATCAACGACATCCTCGACCTCGCCAAGGTCGAAGCTGGCCGGATGGAGCCGTCGCTGTCCGATGTGGCGATGACCGCCGTGGTGACCTACGTCAAGACACTGTGCGAGCCGTTGGCCGCCGAGAAGGCACTGCACTTCGCCGTGGAACTCGATCCGGCCCTGCCGGCGACCCTGCACACCGATGAGCAGCGCCTGCAGCAGGTGTTGCGCAACCTGATGTCCAACGCCCTGAAATTCACCGACGAGGGCGGGGTGCGGCTGCGGATCCGGCCAGCGTCTGCTGAAGAGGTGGCCGGCGATGCGCTGCGCGCCGCGCCGACCCGGGTGGCCTTCGAGGTGGCGGACACCGGTATCGGGATCGCCGCCGACAAGCTGTCTGTGATCTTCGAAGCGTTCCAGCAGGCAGACGGTACGACCAGCCGGCGTTACGGCGGCACCGGTCTCGGGTTGTCGATCAGCCGGCAGCTGACCCAGCTGCTCGGTGGCGAGCTGACGGTACGCAGCGAGCCGGGCAAGGGGAGCGTCTTTACCCTCTACCTGCCTGAAATCACCGAGATATCCCAGCCGTCGGTTCCCTACGGCGCCGCGCAGGACACCGCGGGCGACAAGCTCGCACCACCCGAGCTGGTGTCGGCGGCCCGGTCGCTGCCGCAGCTGCGCTCAGGGCCCGACCAGGCCCCGCTGCGTTTCCACGGGGAGAAAATCCTGATCGTCGATGACGATCTGCGCAATGTCTTCGCGCTGACCAGCCTGCTCGAAGCCCACGGCCTGCAGGTCGTTTTCGCCGATAACGGAGTGGCCGGAGTCCGCGCGCTGGAGCGCCACGACGACACCGCCCTGGTCTTGATGGACGTGATGATGCCCGAGCTCGACGGCAACGCGACGATCGCAGCGATCCGCAACCTGAGCCGCTACGCCGACCTGCCCATCATTGCGGTGACCGCGAAAGCGATGAAGGAGGACCGAGCCAAGAGCCTGGCCTCCGGAGCGAACGACTACGTCACCAAGCCGGTGGACACCGACCTGCTCCTCGGGTTGATCAGCACACACCTGGCCAGCCAATCGGTGGCCTCCGTCGACGACGAGGCCGTCGTCGGACCGTGAGTGCTGCGCTTGCCCGGGACCCGGTCCCTTCGACCTGCCAGATCCCGTCTGGGGGATTGACGCGGCCGCCATGAGCGGGGATCTAGACGCACGCCGTACCCTAGGTGTGTGATCACGCACGGCGATCCCGCAGCAGCGCTCGGCGACGCGCGCCAGGGCCACGAGCACGAGCGCACGGCCCGACCCCGCTCTGGGTGTGCCGTTCCATACAGTCATCTCGGCAGGAAATGCTGAGATGATAGCTATGTGTGCCGGTGCTGTCGGCCCTGAGACGAGAGCCGAGTTGACTGAGCGACGGCTCAAGCGCAGTTCACCAGCCGTCCTGGCCCAAGGACGACACATTATCCGATCGCACCGCCTGCACAGGGAGGAAATTCGATGGTAGACGCGGTTGTGAAGGTGCTGACTGTCGTCGTAGTTGTGCTTCTGATACTCATCGTTATACCCCTGGTCGGGCCGTTCGTGACGAACCAGATGCCGGAATTCGCGGAGTCGACCAGCCGAATCCTCAACGCAACTTGGGATGGTTTCCAGAGGCTCCTCCAAGGTTTCGGCTTTTCAGGAAGTGGGTTCCGCGGCTAAGCCGCCTGCGGGCCCGAGTCGGAGCGGGTCAGGCTGACCGGCGGGGTCGACGGCTGGACCGCGGAGCGAGTATCGCGATGAGCACGAGTGCGAGCACTCCGGCTGACTCGACCATCAACGTGGCCGGGACCAGCGGGGTCTGCAGGGACTCCTGCACGCCAAACAGGCCGACTGTCAGGCTGAGGATCAGCCCCGCCAGGGTTCCCGCAGTGAAGACGGCAGTGACCGCGGCAGCAGCGCTGAGCAGGCGGACCGGCACAACCAGCAACGCCGCAGCCAGCACAGCGGCGCCGATCGCATTGAGCAGGAACAGCGTGCCGACCACCGGCACCTCGCGGAAACCGTTTACCCACAGCTGTAGGTGGATCCATCCCATAGCTGCGGTCAGGCCTACTCCCAGTAGCCGGCCGACCACCATCAGTGCCGACCAGCCTCGGCTGATGTCCATGGGACATCTTCAGCGAAACGGGACTGCCCCGGAATGGACCGTGTCCGAATCGTGATGTGCGGAAACTGTCCTTCGGTGTTCTCCCATGCCTGGAGCCTGCCCGAACATGGTGGCAACGCTGCCTGTCACCCGCAACGCTGGTGCCGCGAAGGCCGACGACCGTCGAGGCGAGCTCTCACCGGTGGTCTGTCTACGAAAATTCCGGCATCAGAACGTATCAGAACGGCATCAGCGGCATCTACTCTGTACGGGGACCACCGCATGTCACACGGGGGTCGAGATGTCTGTACGGGGACGGCGCGCATCGCTGATCTGCTCAGCGCTGCTGAGCGCACTGATGATTTCTTGCGGAGTTCCACTAGAACCGGAGGTGGCATCCGCACCACCACCGGCGGTCGCGCCAGCACCAGCGGCTGAGGCAGTGCCCGCCCCGGAAGTCGTACCCGCTCCGGAGGTCGCACCGGCACCGAGGGCCGCACCCGCCGCGCCACCCGCTCGGGTACCCGCACCTGCGGCCCCACCCCCACCGAGGCGGCCTGGAGGCGCACCGCCCGGCACCGAACTGGTCGCTATACCCGGAGGGGACGACGTGTTGTTGGCAGACTGGAAGGGCCTCATGAACCAAGCGTGCAGAGACGCGGGTCACCGGCCGGGGTGCCTGAACTTCCACGTCAATTACACCGACGAGAAGGGCTCTGACGACGAGTGCACGGTCAATAAAGTCTCGCCGCCGATAGGCAAGAAAGTGGCTGCCAACACCCGCGTCAGGCTGGACGTCAGCTGCGAAACGTCCGAATCGGAACAGACGGATACCGACACCACGGATAACGAACAAAGCCAGACGGACACCGACACCACAGATCAGAAGACAAACGAGAGGGGCGGATGACCGGCGTCGCAGCGGCGCGCGAGGACGGTTCCGCGGAACCGCCCTCCGGGGCAGAATCGCCCGTGGTGAGCCCGCCTGAACCACCGGTACCGGCCCGAGCATCTAGTGTCGACGGCGCGCCCACGACTCGGGTCCCCGAACAGCCAGAACCCGGCGCCGCCGCCGAGCCAGATGTGTTCGACGCCGCCGCCCTCCCCCAGGTCTTGAAGATTATCGGGTCGGTTGTCGCACCGACAACACTGCTGACGGCGCTGATGTACTACTTCGGACGACTGCAGTTCGCCGGATTTTTGTGGTACCTCGGCGCGCATGTCACCGTTCTGGACCTCACGGTCCAGGACTATCTGAACAACAGTGTGGACGGCTTGCTCCCTACCCTGATCGTCGTCGCAGGGATTACCCTGTTGGCGCTCTGGGTCCACCAGCTGCTACTCGGAGCGCTGACTGCTGGAACCCGCCGGACGGTATTACGAATGTTGCTGCCGATCTCGGCCATTGCCGGGTTGATCCTGGTGAGTTTGGCAATGGTCGACTTCGTCTGGGGCACCGTGTTCCCGAAAGTCCTGGAAGGCCGCGGGCTCAGCCTCTCGATCGGCGTCCTGCTGCTGTTCTACTCCGTCCGAGTGTTGCGGCTGCTCGTCGCGGAGCGACGACCAGAACAGCTACCGCGGCGCGCGCCGGGAGTGGTGGTGGCCGAGTGGGGCGCTGCCTTCATCCTGGTGAGCGTCGGACTGTTCTGGGCTGTCGGGAGCTACGCGATCAACGCTGGAATCGATCGTGCTCACCAATTCGAGACCTCGCTGGCTAGCCGTTCAGATGTAGTGGCGTACAGCGAAAAAAGGCTCAGCCTGCAGGCTCCAGGCGTCCGAGAGGTGACCTGCCAGTACCCTGACGCGGCCTACCAGTTCCGCTACGACGGGCTCAAGTTTGTGCTGCAGGCCGGAAGCCAGTACCTCCTTCTCCCCGCCGGTTGGACACGCGCGCAAGGCGCAGCCATATTGATTCCCCGCAGCGACTCGCTGCGGCTGGAGTTCAGCCCGCCAGGCCAAGTACGGGATGCGACCTGTTGACCCTCACGTAGCTGACTGGCCGGGGCTGCTAGACGCCCACAACGTGGGGATCCCCAGCCCGGCGTGTCGCCCCGTTCCTTATGCTCCCTGCTTCGCCGCGAAGATCCAGTTATCCTGCGTTCGAACCTAAGCTCGGCACATCCTGGTCGACCGCGGCACGAGGGACACGATGACATCGACCAACATGATCCAGCGGGTGAGCGACGCCCAGGGTCGGCCCGTCTGGCTCGTGTCCGGGCACGAGCGGGTCAGGGACCTGCTGGCCGACCCACGTCTGGGCCGCTCGCACCCCAACCCGGGCCACCCGGCCCGCCTCACCCAGCCGGGCTGGTTCGGGGGACCGATCCCCGATCCGGAAGGGGAGCAGGCTGACCTACACCGGATGCGCAAGCTGCTGACGCCGTCGTTGTCGACCCGTCGCATGGAGAGCCTCCGGCCCCGCGTCGAGACAATCGTCGACGGGCTGCTCGACAAGCTTGGCCGCAGCGGACCCCCGGCCGACTTCCACGCCGTCGTCTCCTTCCCCCTGCCAGCACTCGTGGTTTGCGAGCTGCTCGGAGTGCCCGCCGAGGACCGCGGGGACCTCTGCCGGTGGCAGATCGAGGCGAAGCAGGTAAGCAAGCCCGCCGTCGCCCGAGGAGGTCTGCAGTCGCTGTGGCGGTACCTGGGCACCCTGATCGAGCGTAAGCGCTCGGTCCGCAGCGACGACGTCATCTCGGATCTGCTGCAGGCCGCCAGACTCGACCCGAAGCTGACCGACGACGGGATCGCCCACCTCGCCGCCGGGATCCTGTTTGCCGGGCACGCACCCGTCGTCGCCATCATTGACCGGGGCATGCTGCTGCTGCTGACCCACCCCCAGCAGCGGGAGGCGCTACAGCGCGACCCGGAGCTGGCCGCCTCAGCCCTCGAAGAGATCTTCCGCTTCGCCAGCCCGATCGAGCGGCAGCGAGCCGCTCGGCGCGGCGGCCTGACCCGGTACGCCTCCGTCGACGTCGAGGTCGACGACGTCACCATCCGCGCCGGCGACACGGTGATGTTCGCCGTACAGGACGCCAACGAGGACGAGGGCGTCTTCCCCGACCCGAAGCGCTTCGACATCACCCGCGAGCGCAACCCGCACCTCTCGCTGAGTCACGGAGCACACTTCTGCCTCGGAGCTCCCCTGGCCCGGCTGAAGCTGCAGTACCTGTTCGTCCGCCTGTTCGAACACTTCCCCACCCTCCGCCTCGCCGTCGGCCTCGACGAGATCCAACCCGTGCGCGAAGCCGTAGCCGGCGCCGTCAGCCACCTCCCCGTCACCTGGTAGCCAGGCTCTCCCCGACCGGTACCCAGACCTCAGTCCTTATCGACGATGCCGTCCGGAGAAACACGATCAGCTGTGGCCGTCAACCTCGAAAGCTCTTCCACCATCGTAATCGTGTGGCAAAAAGTATCGATCGAGACCTCTCTGTCCCCTAGATCGATAAGTGCCTGAACCGTCACCGGGTCTCGCATGGCAATACCAAGTTCCTCGGCCCAGCTCATTGCTGACTTCGAATCTGTCATGCTGGCCATCATCTGGTTCCGCTCGTTTTCAGTCCGGGTTGCCTTCACCGCCTCCTGGGCAGTCCGGATCTGGGCTGGTAAGCGGAAGTCGTCAACGATGCGAAGCTCCTCGGAATCAGTCTTGAGCCACCGGGCGAGTACGTCCCGGATGCTCCCCCGTGCCTCGGCCAGGCTAGTGCCCCGGCTGTGCACACGAGGCTCTTCGGCGATCTCCACCACCCAAGCTTCGCCGTCGCGTTCGTATACCGCGGTGTAAGTCTCGCTCACTTGAACCAATCCTCCCGCTACCCGGACCACGCCAGATGACCAGCACCGTCCGAGTCTAGTCCACCTCGGTCAGGCACCGGGCGACGATCAACAGCGCGTCGAGCAGGGCCCCACTGGCTGCCTTCACACGTCCCCACCCGCCTGGTCCTCCGCGGAAGACCGCATCCCGGCCGAACCAATCCGGGCTGGCATACGTACGTTCAGCAGGCGAGCTGCTGGACCAGGTTTGCTTGGTGCTCACGCCGGGTATGGCCACCGTGTCGGGCCCTTCGCGGGCCTCCGCGGCGCCCGACCGCACTGATTTTCCGTGTACGATGGGCCACTCCGGACCGGCGGGGAGTCCCGAGTTCAGGAAGGGGCCTATGAGCGCCTACAGCCTTCCCGACCTGCCGTACGGTTACGATGCGCTCGAACCTCACTTCGACTCGCGAACCATGGAGATCCACCACACTCAGCACCACCGCCGCTACGTCGATCGCCTGAACGCAGCGCTGGGCTCAACCGACGAACTGCGCTCCGCTGGCGGGCAGTCCATCGATGACTTGCTGTGGAACGTTGGCAAGATCCCCGAAGAGTCCCGTAACGCAGTGCGCAACTACGGCGGCGGGCACGCGAACCACTCCCTCTTCTGGACGATCCTGAGCGGGGATGGCGGTGGAGAGCCCTCCGGTCGCCTCGCCGAGGCCATCGTGGAGGAGTTCGGTTCGTTCACGGCGTTCAGGAAGTGGTTCACCGGGGTTGCCACCGCACACGTCGGCAGCGGCTGGGCATGGCTGGTGCGGGCACGCAACCGGTTGGTGGTCTACAGCCTCCCCAACGAGGACTCACCGCTCACCGCCGAAGAGACCCCAATCCTCGGGCTCGATCTGTGGGAGCACGCTTACTACCTACAGTACCTGGCCTCACGTGCCGACTACGTGGAGGCCTTCTGGAACGTCGTGAACTGGGACGAAGTAAACCGTCGGTTCGAGGAGGCAGCGCGGTCGTAGTGCAGCTGGATCGCCGCCGATGTGCGCCGGGCGTTCGCTTGAACGGCCCCGCCGAGGTACGGTTTCCACATCCATCTATCCCCTGACGAGTTGCATCGGAGAGGGTGCACGAATCATGAGTCAAGAGCAGGAGAACGCAAAGCCAACCGACAGCCCAGGCGGCGAGGGCGAGCAGGCGCTCTCCGCGCTGCGGGGCATCTGGAAAGCACAAGGTCAGACGAGCGTTGACCTCGACGAGGCATGTGGCAACACGAAGGCGTGCAAGAGCATGGAAGCCGTCGGCTTCCAGGGACTGGCCGACGACGACATCGAGCAACCAACCAAGGGGAACCCTTCGGTGGGTAATAATCTCCGCTCCGCGTGGAAGACGAAGCTTGAGCGCGAGGGCAAGCTGAGCTCCGAGAGTGGCAGCGTGCGAGATCTCGTCTTCGGCTCATCCGAGCAGAAGGAGTAGGGAAACCGCCGCTCGTCCGAGCGGCGGTCGGATGCAAAGGGAGGACACGGCACATGTTCGGACGCAAGATACCGAAGCAGTCTGACGCGCAACCCGGTGGGACACCACCTGCTCCTGCCGAATCAGGTCGTACCACCTCATACCGGGTGGACCAGGACTCGGCACCTCCGACCATTGGTGCGGCCAAAACGACGTCCTACGTGAATGCCATGCAATCCAATCGCCGAGGATACGAAACGCTCAACTGACTTCCCGCGGGGGTCCTGTCGCGACGGCCGGATCCCCGAAGGGTAGGCAGTGCCCGCCGACGTCAGCAGCGTGGACGCGGCGCGACTCCCAACCTGTTAGACCTCGCCGCTCAGCGGCCCCAGCGTTGCCAAGGAGACCGCTCGATGAACGAGCCGAATACCGTCAAAGAACTTATCGAGACGTTGCGCCGGGGCGATTACCTGGCGGACCGGGGATTGGCGACGGCGGTGTTCGTGGCAATGTCCCTGCAGCGCCCCATTCTCCTCGAAGGGGAGGTGGGCGTCGGCAAGACCGAGATCGCCAAGGTGCTGGCCTCGGTCCTCGGTCGTAAGCTGATCCGGCTGCAGTGCTACGAGGGCATCGACACCAACCAAGCCCTCTACGAGTGGGACTACGCCCGTCAGCTTCTCTACATCCGGGCCTTATCCGATCGTGACGTCGGCGAGGAGGAGGCGATCGAGAAGTTGTTCGGTCCCAGATTCCTTCTCGAGCGTCCCCTGATGCAGGCCATCCAGGCCGGCGAACAGGCCGTCTTGCTGATCGACGAGGTCGATCGCGCTGATGACGAGTTCGAGGCGTTCCTGCTCGAAGTGTTGTCCGACTTCCAGATCAGCATCCCCGAGATCGGCACTATCAAGGCCGAACACCCACCGCTGGTGGTGTTGACCTCCAACCGGACCCGCGACCTGCACGACGCCCTCAAGCGGCGCTGCATGTACCACTGGATCGGCTACCCGGAACCCGACCGTGAGGTAGAGATCGTCACCGTTCAGGCGCCCGAGGTGTCCGAGGGGCTCGCCCGCAAGGTGGTGGCAGCGGTCAACCGCCTCCGCGAGATGGATCTTGCAAAACCGCCGGGCGTCGCGGAGACCATCGACTGGTCCCGCACCCTTGCGTTCCTCG
>JBOHFU010000107.1:0-9085 GCA_050699675.1 Pseudonocardiaceae bacterium | reverse complement strand
CAGTGAGTACGGTCGACATCCGGACTCCCGAAGGAGATACAGCGGGCACGGCGGAGTTGCCCGCCGAGGTCTTCGACGTGCCGGCGAACATCCCGCTGATGCACCAGGTCGTGGTCGCCCAGCTGGCTGCGGCGCGGCAGGGTACGCACAGCACCAAGACCCGGGGTGAGGTCAGCGGCGGGGGCGCGAAACCCTACCGGCAGAAGGGCACCGGGCGGGCCCGCCAAGGTTCGATCCGGGCCCCCCAGTTCACTGGTGGCGGCATCGCGCACGGCCCCACCCCCCGGGACTACAGCCAGCGCACCCCGAAGAAGATGAAGGCCGCGGCGCTGCGCGGCGCGCTGTCGGACCGGGCCCGCGACGGACGGGTGCACGTGATCTCGGGGCTGGTCTCCGGTGACGTTCCGTCGACCAAGTCGGCTCGTAATGTCCTTGACGGACTGTTCGACCGGCGCCCAGACACCCGGCTGCTGGTGGTGCTCAGCCGTGCCGACGAGGTGGGCCGTCGCAGCGTGCGCAACCTCCCTTCGGTGCACGTGCTGACCCCCGACCAGCTCAACACCTACGACGTGCTGGTCAACGACGAGGTCGTGTTCACGGCCGATGCGCTACAGGCATTCCTGGCTGGCCCGGTGCGTAAGGAGAAGGCCCCGGTGGGTAAGGAGAAGGCACAGTGATCCCCGACCCCCGTGACGTCATTCTCAAGCCGGTCATTTCGGAGAAGAGCTACGGGCTGCTGGAGAAGAACAAGTACACCTTCGTGGTCGCGCCGGGCGCCAACAAGACCGAGATCAAGATCGCCGTCGAGAAGGTCTTCGGCGTGCAGGTGGTCAGCGTCAACACCCTGAACCGTCCGGGCAAGCGTAAGCGCACCAAGTTCGGGTACGGCAAGCGCAAGGACACCAAGCGGGCGATCGTCACGCTGTCCGCAGACAGCAAGTCGATCGAGATCTTCGGCGGACCGGCCGCCTGAGCGGTCACCAAAGGAACTGGGCTACCACATGGGCATCCGCAAGTACAAGCCGACGACCTCGGGTCGCCGTGGCTCCAGCGTCTCGGACTTCGCCGAGATCACCCGGAGCCACCCGGAGAAGTCGCTGGTCCGCCCGCTGCACGGGAAGGGCGGCCGCAACGTCCACGGCCGGATCACGACCCGGCACCAGGGTAGTGGGCACAAGCGTGCCTACCGCCTGATCGATTTCCGGCGGGCGGACAAGGACGGGGTGCCGGCGAAGGTCGCACACATCGAGTACGACCCGAACCGCACTGCGCGGATCGCGTTGCTGCACTACGCCGACGGTGAGAAGCGATACATCATCGCCCCGGAGAAACTGCGCCAGGGCGACATGGTGGAGAACGGCCCGAAGGCCGACATCAAGCCGGGCAACAACCTGCCCCTGCGCAACATCCCGGTCGGCACGGTGGTGCACGCGATCGAGCTCCGTCCAGGTGGTGGTGCGAAGATCGCCCGCTCGGCCGGAGCGCGGGTCCAGCTGGTGGCCAAGGACGGTCCCTACGGCCAGCTGCGGATGCCGTCGGGCGAGATCCGCAATGTCGATGTCCGGTGTCGCGCCACGGTGGGCGAGGTCGGAAATTCCGAACAGGGCAACATCAACTGGGGCAAGGCCGGCCGGATGCGCTGGAAGGGAAAGCGCCCCACGGTTCGCGGTGTGGTGATGAACCCGGTCGACCACCCGCACGGTGGTGGTGAGGGCAAAACCTCCGGTGGGCGCCACCCGGTCAACCCGGCAGGCAAGCCCGAAGGCCGCACCCGGCGTCGTCAGCCCAGCGACAAGCTGATCGTCCGCCGCCGCCGCACCGGCAAGAAGCGCTGAGCAGGAGGGAGGAACAATGCCACGCAGCCTGAAAAAGGGTCCGTTCATCGACGACCACCTGCTCAAGAAGGTGGATGCGCAAAACGAGGCCGGCACCAAGCAGGTCATCCGGACCTGGTCGCGTCGCTCCACGATCATCCCCGACATGATCGGCCACACCATCGCGGTGCACGACGGGCGTAAGCACGTTCCGGTGTTCGTCACCGAGACGATGGTCGGTCACAAGCTTGGTGAGTTCGCCCCGACCCGCACGTTCCGGGGTCACGTCAAGGACGACCGGCGGGCCCGGCGCCGCTAAGCAGATGAACTCCAGAGACGAAGAGGTAGCAGCGCATGGACGCCCGTAACCAAGCCGGCGCGACGGCCGCGCAGGAGCCGTCTCGCGCGGTGGCGCGGGCTCGGTACGTCCGCGTGACACCGATGAAGGCGCGTCGCGTGGTCGAGCTCATCCGAGGTCGCAGCGCCCGTGAGGCGCTCGCGGTGCTCGAGTTCGCGCCGCAGGCCGCTTCCGGTCCGGTGTCGAAAGTGCTGGCCAGTGCGATGGCCAACGCCGAGAACAACCTGGCCATGGATCCCGACACCCTCGTGGTGACCAGGGCGTTCGTGGACGAGGGGCCGACGCTGAAGCGGTTCCGCCCCCGCGCCCAGGGCCGGGCCTACCGGATCCGCAAGCGCACCAGCCACATCACAGTGGAGGTCGAGGCAGTAGCGCAGCGGCGGACCGCCGGCCGGTCCCGTGGCGCGCAGGCCGGCTCGGTTCGACACACTTCGGGCCAGCGGGGCGGTACCAGCAAGAAGGCCAACTCCACCCAGACAAGGAGCGCCCGCTAGTGGGTCAGAAGATCAACCCGCACGGTTTCCGGCTCGGCATCTCGACCGACTGGAAGTCCCGCTGGTACGCGGACAAGCAGTACGCGGAATACGTCAAAGAGGACGTCGCGATCCGCCGGCTGCTGGCCAAGGGTATGGAGCGGGCGGGCATCGCCAAGGTCGAGATCGAGCGCACCCGCGACCGGGTGCGGGTCGACATCCACACCGCCAGACCGGGCATCGTGATCGGCCGGCGCGGTGCCGAGGCCGACCGGATCCGCGGTGAGCTGGAGAAGCTGTCCGGCAAGCAGGTCCAGCTCAACATCCTCGAGGTCAAGAACCCCGAGGCGGAGGCTCAACTGGTGGCACAGGGGGTGGCCGAGCAGCTGTCCAACCGGGTCGCCTTCCGGCGCGCGATGCGCAAAGCCATCCAATCGGCGATGCGTTCACCACAGGTCAAGGGGATCCGGGTGCAATGCTCGGGCCGTCTGGGTGGCGCCGAGATGTCTCGCTCGGAGTTCTACCGCGAGGGCCGCGTTCCCCTGCACACGCTGCGGGCCGACATCGACTACGGCCTGTTCGAGGCCCGCACCACCTTCGGCCGGATCGGCGTGAAGGTCTGGATCTACAAAGGCGACGTGGTCGGCGGGCGACGCGAGCGCGACACGGAGAGCACTGCAAACGCTGCCGCGAGAGCGCCGCGGCGGGAGCGCCCAGCCCGGCGTCGCTCCGGCGCTGCCGGGACCACGGGTACCTCTACCGAGGCGGGCCGCGCCGCGGCGGCTGAGGTGGCGGCTGGGCCAGACAAGGCGCCCACCGAGGCCTCGGTCGAGGTAACCACCCCGGCTTCAGTCCAGCCGATCACGACCACGGCAGCACCGGCCAGCGGTACCAGCGAGGCGGATACCGCAGGACACGGGGAGGGCTGAGACATGCTCGTCCCACGCAAGGTCAAACACCGCAAGCAGCACTCACCCGGTCGCTCGGGTATGGCCACCGGCGGCACTCAGGTCACCTTCGGGGACTACGGGATCCAAGCTCTGGAACCGGCCTACGTGACCAACCGGCAGATCGAGTCCGCTCGTATCGCGATCAACCGGCACATCCGTCGTGGCGGCAAGGTGTGGATCACCATCTTCCCGGATCGTCCGCTGACCAAGAAGCCGGCGGAGACCCGGATGGGGTCCGGCAAGGGCTCGCCTGAGTACTGGGTGGCCAACGTGAAGCCCGGGCGGATCATGTTCGAGATGACCTACCCGAACGAGACGGTGGCCCGCGAGGCGCTGCGCCGTGCGATCCACAAGTTGCCGATGAAGTGCCGGATCGTGACCCGCGAGGGGGTGGACTTCTGATGGCAGCCACCACCGCTGCGAGCGAGCTGCGCGAGCTCACTGACGACGAGCTGGTGCTGCGGCTGCGCGAGGCCAAGGAGGAGCTGTTCAACCTGCGCTTCCAGATGGCCACCGGGCAAATGGACAACAACCGCCGGCTGCGCACGGTCCGGCACGACATCGCCCGCATCTACACCGTGATGCGCGAGCGTGAGCTGGGTCTGTCGGTGTCTCCGGATGCCATTGCGGGAAATGAGGGTGCGGCATGAGCGAGACCAGCGAGACCGCGGCTATCAGTGCGGCCCAGCCCGAAGGGCCCGAAGGGCGAAATAAACGGAAGGTCCGCGAGGGTTACGTCGTCTCGGACAAGATGGACAAGACGGTCGTGGTGGCGCTTGAGGACCGCAAGAAGCACCCGCTGTACGGCAAGGTGATGCGTTCCACCACCAAGGTGAAGGCGCATGACGATGCCAACGCGGCGGGTGTCGGTGATCGAGTGCTGTTGATGGAAACCCGCCCGCTGTCGGCGACCAAGCGCTGGCGGCTGGTCCAGATCCTCGAGAAGGCCAAGTGATTGACTTCGCGGCAGCGCTGGACGGGCGTAGCGAGACCCGCAGCGGCGAGAAGGAGTTGACGTGATCCAGCAGGAGTCGCGACTGCGGGTCGCCGACAACACGGGTGCCAAGGAGATCCTGTGCATCCGGGTTCTCGGCGGTAGCTCGCGCCGCTACGCCCGCATCGGGGACATCATCGTGGCGACGGTCAAGGAAGCCATGCCCGGCGCCAACGTCAAGCGGGGCGATGTGGTCAAGGCTGTCATCGTGCGTACCGTCAAGGAGAAGCGCCGCCCGGACGGTTCTTATATCCGGTTCGACGAGAACGCCGCGGTGCTGATCAAGCCCGACGGCGAGCCGCGCGGTACCCGGATCTTCGGCCCGGTGGGTCGGGAACTGCGGGACAAGCGATTCATGAAGATCATCTCACTGGCCCCGGAGGTGCTCTAGCGATGAGGGTTCGAAAGGGCGACACGGTGGTGGTCATCGCCGGCAAGGACAAGGGCGCCAAGGGCCGGGTGATTCAGTCCTACCCGGACACCGGCCGGGTGCTCGTCGAGGGCGTCAACCGGATCAAGAAGCACACCCGGATCAGCCGTACCCAGCGCGGTGCGCAAAGCGGCGGGATCGTCACGCAGGAGGCCACCATCGACGTGTCGAACGTCCTGGTCGTCGACTCCGACGGCAAGCCGACCAGGGTGGGCTACCGCACTGATGACGAGGGCAAGCGCGTGCGCGTGTCGCGGCGCAGCGGCAAGGACATCTGAGATGACGACCGTAGAGGTGAAGGTACCCAGGCTGAAGGCCCGGTACCACAAGGACATCGCGGCCGCGTTGCGTGAGCAGTTCAGCTACCCCAACCCGATGCAGATACCTGCAGTGGTGAAGGTCGTGGTGAACATGGGTGTCGGTGACGCCGCCCGGGACGCCAAGCTGATGGACGGCGCCGTGCGCGACCTGTCGACGATCACCGGCCAGAAGCCGCAGGTACAGCGCGCCCGCAAGTCCGTCGCGCAGTTCAAGCTGCGCGAGGGGATGCCGATCGGTGCCAAGGTGACGTTGCGCGGCAACCGGATGTGGGAGTTCCTGGATCGCTTGCTGACGATCGCGCTGCCCCGTATCCGGGACTTCCGTGGTCTGTCGCCGACCCAGTTCGACGGTAATGGTAACTACACGTTCGGACTCAACGAACAGTCGATGTTCCATGAGATCAACCCGGACAACATCGACCGCCAGCGTGGCATGGACATCACCGTGGTCACTTCCGCGGCCACCGACGAGGAGGGCCGGGCGCTGCTGCGTCGTCTGGGCTTCCCCTTCAAGGAGAGCTGATGGCGAAGAAGGCGCTGATCATCAAGGCTGCGCGCAAGCCGAAGTTCGCGGTGCGGGCCTACACCCGCTGCCAGCGCTGCGGGCGCCCCAACGCGGTGTATCGGAAGTTCGGGCTGTGCCGGATCTGTCTGCGCGAGATGGCTCACCGCGGCGAGCTGCCCGGCGTCAGCAAGAGCAGTTGGTAGGAGGTCGCTATGACGATGACCGACCCGATCGCAGACATGCTGACCCGTCTGCGCAACGCGAACTCGGCCTATCACGACCGGGTCGTGATGCCGCACTCCAAGATCAAGGTGAATATCGCCGAGATCCTCCAGCGGGAGGGCTACATCTCGGGATTCCACACCGAGGACGCAGCTGTGGGCAAGTCCTTGGTGGTCGATTTGAAGTTCGGTCCGAACCGGGAGCGCAGCATCGCCGGCCTGCGCCGGGTGTCCAAGCCCGGCCTGCGGGTGTATGCGAAGTCGACCTCGCTACCGAAGGTGCTCGGCGGTCTGGGCGTAGCGATCATCTCCACGTCCACCGGGCTGCTCACTGATCGGCAGGCCGCTAAGCGACGCATGGGCGGGGAAGTCCTCGCCTTCGTCTGGTAGAGAGGGGAGCAGACGAGATGTCGCGCATCGGGAAGCAGCCGATCACCGTGCCGGCCGGGGTCGATGTGGTCATCGACGGGCGCACTGTGACGGTGCGGGGGCCCAAGGGCACCCTGTCGCACACCGTGCCCGAGCCGATCACCGTGCAGCGGGCGCCCGACGGCACCCTGCTGGTCGCGCGGCCCGACGATGAGCGACGTAGCAAATCGCTGCACGGGCTGTCCCGGACCCTGGTGGACAACATGGTCGTCGGGGTCAGCCAGGGCTACGAGAAGCGGATGGAGATCCACGGCGTCGGTTACCGCGTGGTGCTCAAGGGCTCGGATCTGGAGTTCTCGCTGGGCTACAGCCACCCGGTACCCGTGTCGGCGCCCGACGGCATCACCTTCACCGTCGACAGTCCGACGCGGTTTTCCGTGGCGGGTATCAGCAAGGAGACAGTCGGCGAGGTTGCGGCGACCATCCGCAAGTTGCGTCGCCCTGATCCGTACAAGGGCAAGGGCGTGCGCTACGCGGGCGAGAAGATCCGGCGCAAGGTCGGGAAGACAGGTAAGTGATCATGGCTGAGGCAGCAACTAAAGCGGCGGGTACTAAGGTGGCAGCGCGGCCGCGGGTCGGCAAGGACGTCTCGACCCAACGCCGGCTGGCCCGGGCGCGGCGGCACCAACGGCTGCGCAAGAGGATCAGCGGTTCCCCGGAGCGCCCGCGCCTGGTGGTCAACCGCTCGTCCCGGCACATCGCCGTGCAACTGGTGGACGACCTGGCCGGGCACACCCTGGCGGCGGCGTCCAGTATCGAGCCGGACGTTCGCGCCATGGACGGGGACAAGAAGGCCAGGGCGGTCAGGGTCGGTGAGCTGATCGCCGCCCGGGCCAAGGCTGCCGGCGTGGACCGGGTGGTCTTCGACCGCGGTGGGCACGACTATCACGGTCGGATCGCGGCGCTAGCCGACGCCGCCCGCGAGGCCGGCCTGGAATTCTGACTGATGAAAGAAACCGAACAGCACAGCAGGTCCGACGAGCAGCGGTACGTGAGCAACGGAAGGAACGCCTGATGCCTGGACGCATGCGGCGGGAAGGCGGAGGCGAGCGCAACGATCGTCGAGACCGCCGGGACGGTGGCCGCGGCGGGGCGGCCCAGCAGGAGAAGAGCCCGCACCTCGAGCGCGTGGTCGCGATCAACCGGGTGGCCAAGGTCGTCAAGGGTGGCCGGCGCTTCAGCTTCACCGCGCTGGTCGTGGTGGGCGACGGTGATGGCATGGTCGGCGTCGGTTACGGCAAGGCCAAGGAGGTGCCGGCGGCGATCCAGAAAGGGGTGGAGGAAGCCAAGAAGAACTTCTTCCGGGTGCCCCGGATCGGCAGCACTATCCCGCATCCGATCACCGGCGAGGCTGCGGCAGGCGTCGTGTTGCTCCGCCCGGCGTCTCCTGGTACCGGGGTTATCGCGGGTGGTCCGGTGCGCGCGGTGCTGGAATGCGCAGGTGTGCACGACGTGCTGTCTAAGTCGCTGGGTAGCGATAACGCGATCAATATCGTGCACGCCACGGTGGCCGCGCTGAAAGGGCTGCAGCGTCCTGAGGAGGTGGCCGCGCGGCGCGGTCTGCCGCTGGAGGACGTGGCCCCGGCGGGTATGTTGCGGGCACGTGCCGCACAGGGGGCGTGACATGGCGTTGAGGATTACCCAGACTCGGAGCACCATCGGCAGCCTGCGCAACCAGCGTGAGACGCTGCGCTCTCTCGGCCTGCGCAAGATCCGGCAGTCCGTGGTCAAAGAGGACAACTCCCAGGTTCGCGGCATGATCGCCACCGTCCGCCACCTGGTGGCGGTGGAGGAGGTCGACTCGAAGTGACGATCAAGGTCCACCACCTGCGTCCGGCCGCCGGCGCCAAGACCAGCAAGATGCGGGTCGGTCGGGGCGGCGCCTCCAAGGGCAAGACCGCGGGGCGCGGTACCAAGGGAACCAAGGCCCGTAAGAACGTGCCTGCCCGTTTCGAGGGCGGGCAGATGCCGATCCATATGCGGCTGCCCAAGCTCAAGGGTTTCCGCAACCGGTTCCGTACCGAATACCAGGTGGTCAACGTCGGCGACCTGGCCCGGCTGTTCCCTGACGGGGGGACCGTGGGGCCCGAGCAGCTGGTAGCCCTCGGTGCCGTCCGAAAGGGACTTCCGGTGAAGGTGCTCGGCAACGGTGACCTCGCCGGTGTGGTGCTGCAGGTCAGCGCCCATGCCTTCTCCAATTCCGCGCGGGACAAGATTGCCGCAGCAGGCGGCAGCAGTACCGAGCTTTAGGCGGCGCCCTGCCCTGACGGGTTCTGTTATTACCGTCGAGCCCTGCTGTTACAGTCGGCCGGAGTGCGTGGCGAGCTGGCTGGCATGCGCCGTGAGGTTCCCCCGCATCGCCCGGTCGCCGCCCCCTGTGGTGCGACCGCCGGTCCACGATCGACGGCCGCACCACGGCCGTGCCCAGGAGGTAGGAGTGCTCGGCGCCTTCCGCTCGGCCCTTGCGACGCCGGATCTGCGCCGCAAGATCTTGTTCACCCTCGGCATGGTGGTGATTTACCGGATCGGCGCCACGTTACCCTCTCCCGGGGTCTCCTACGTCAATATCCAGCAGTGCCTCGACCAGGTGC
>JBOHFU010000106.1:0-9088 GCA_050699675.1 Pseudonocardiaceae bacterium | reverse complement strand
CGGTCCTTGGAGTCGCGCACCAGCACGCCCTGCGGCGCGGGCGCGACCTCGACACAGTCACCACTATTGGAGCTGTAGCTGCTGGTGCGCCAGCCGACCTCGACGCAGGCGTCGGCACCGTTGCTGTAGCTACTGGTGTGCCAGACGATGCCGTCCGGCTCAGGCGCGGTCATCATGGTCCTCTCGATCCGCGTAGAGCTCGGTTGCCAGGAGGGCAATCAGCTCCCGTGATTCTCCCTCTTTCAGGGCAGTCTCGGCCAGCGCTCCCAGAATGCTCTGGTAGGCGGCGATCTCCTCTCGCCGCTCCAGGAACAGGCAGGAGGTCTCACTGTCCAGAAAGGCCACAGGCTTGAACTCGGCGAACTCCATCAGTTGGAACGATCCGCCCGTCCCGGCGTGCCCACCGAGCGCGGCGGGCACTACCCGCAGCGTGAGGTAGGGGCGCACCGTCATCCGCAGCAGGTGGTGCAGCTGGTCGGACATCACGGCGGGCCCGCCGATCGGCAGCCGCAGCACAAACTCGTGGATGAAGAAGGTGAACCGGGCCGGGCGTTCCCGGCTGAACAAGCTCTGGCGGGCCAGCCGGGCGGCCACACGGTCGTCGATCTCGGTGACCGGCGCCCGGCCCGCCTCGATGAGCAGCGCGCGGGCGTAGTCACCGGTCTGCAGCAGGCCAGGCACTAGCATCGACTGAAATGCGCTGATCGCGACCGCCTTGTCCTCGTGGTCGATCAGGGTGAGGATCTGCTGCGGCAGCCGGGAACCGTGCTGCTGCAGCCAGCCGGGGGTGTGTTGGTCCTGGCACAGGGCAAGCAGCCGGTCGCGCTCGGGGCCGGTCACCCGGCACAGCGCGAGGAAGGCCGCAACGTGCAGCTGGCTGGCGTTGCGCTTGCCGGACAGCAGCCGGGACACCCAGCTCGGTGACCAGCCGAGTTGATGTGCGGCCTGCCGGCCGTTGAGCCGGGCCTGTTCCATCGCTCGTCGAAGTCCCTCGCCGAGCTCCCGGCTACGTACCGTAGGTTCCTGATCGCGCATGATGACCTCCCACGGCGACCATAAACCCACATGGCGCAGCACCCCAGCCAACTTTCGTTGAAACGAAACTCTTGTGTGACCAGAGGTCAACGGTATTGCCCCCTAGCGGTAGCGCCCCGTGCGGCGTGGACGGCCAGCGGTTACCGTGAAAGGGGCGTGCTCCTCGCACGTCAGCAGCCGATTGGCAGGGGTGAGGACGTCGCGGATGGATAACCACCCGCACGTCCAGGTGGCGATCATCGGCTCCGGATTCGCCGGGCTGGCCATGGCGATCCAGCTCAAGCGCCACGGCACCGCGGACTTCGTGGTGCTGGAACGAGCCGACGACGTCGGCGGGGCCTGGCGGGACAACACCTACCCGGGCTGCGCCTGCGACGTGCCGTCCACCCTGTACTCCTTCTCCTTCGCCGCCAACCCGAACTGGACTGCCAGCTTCTCCCCACACGGCGAGATCCACCACTACCTGCGGGACTGCGCGCGTCGCTTCGGGCTGCACAGCCACCTGCGGCTGCGCCACGAGGTACTCGCCGCCCACTGGGACGAAGACTGCGCGCACTGGTCGATCGAGACCTCCCGCGGCCGGTTCACCGCGACCGTGCTGGTGTCGGCGACCGGTCAGCTCAGCGAACCCGCGCTACCCCAGCTGCCCGGTCTCGAGCGCTTCACCGGGACGGCTTTGCACACCTCACGCTGGGACCACTCGCTGGACCTCACTGGCGCCAGGGTCGCGGTGATCGGCACCGGTGCCTCCGCGGTGCAGCTGATCCCCGCGATCGCCGACCGAGTCGCGGCGTTGCACGTCTTCCAGCGCACCGCGGCATGGGTGTTGCCGCAGCACAACCGGGTGCGCAGCGGTTTCGAGCAGCACGCCTTGCGGGCCTTGCCCTGGCTGCAATGGGCCGTGCGGGCCGCGCTGTACTGGGGGCGGGAGTGCGTGTTGATCGGCTTCACCCACCCCCGGATCATGCAGGTGGTCGCCCTGCTCGCGCGGCTGCACCTGCGGCGCCAGGTGCCCGACGCGGCGCTGCGGGCCGCGCTGACCCCGGCGTACGCGATGGGGTGCAAGCGGGTGGTGCGCTCCAGCACCTTCTACCCCACGCTGCTCCGCGAGCACGTGGAGCTGGTGACCGAGGAGATCCGGGAGGTGCGGGAGCGCTCGGTGATCACGGCTGACGGTACCGAGCGCCAGGTGGACACCCTCGTGTTCGGCACCGGCTTCCGCGCCGCCGAGATGCCGATGGCGCGGCTGATCCACGGCCGTCACGGGCGGCTGCTCGCAGATGGCTGGCGCGACGGTGGCGCGCAAGCCTACCTGGGCACCACCGTAACCGGGTTCCCCAACCTGTTCCTGCTCACCGGCCCGAACAGCGCGCTGGCCCACAACTCGGTGGTGCTGGGGATCGAGACCCAGGTCAGCTACGTGCTGGACGCACTGCGCGTGATGCAGTCCCACCAGTTGGCGGCGGTGGAGGTCCAGCCCCAGACGCAAGAGGCCTTCGTGCGCGACGTACAGGCCCGGATGGCGGGGACGGTGTGGGTGACCGGTGGGTGCCGTAGCTGGTTTGTGGACCACGCTGGTCGTAACACCACCGTCTGGCCCTGGTTCACCGCCCGCCTCCGCCGCCTGACCCGCCACTTCGACCTCCAGAACTACCACACCCTCGCCAGCGACATGGATGCTTGTCGCTGTCTGGAAGGCGCCCCGGACCGCGATATGGATGCTTGTCGTCATCCCAGCGGGCACGTCAACGACGACAAGCATCCATGTGTACCGCAGGACAGGATGAGGCGGTGATCAGCGCACTGGTGCTTGACGGTGAGGCTGCGCCGTGGGATGTGCTGGTGGCGCTGGCGCGGCGAGCCCGCCGGCGAGGGTTGCCACCACCGGCGGCCCTGATCGGTGACTGGTTCGGCGGGGCCGCCGTGATCGCCCCTTCGGTGCGGATCCGGGCGGTACCCGCTGATCGGGCCTTCCCGCAGGGCAGCGCAGGCGAGGTTGGCGGGCCGGTCGGAGGCGGATGGATCGGCTACCTCGGCTACGGGCTGGCCGACCCCCGGCCCGCCGTGCGCCGGCTCCCCCTGGCCGCCTGCGGCTGGGCAGATCATGTGCTGCGCCGCGACAACGCCGGGCGCTGGTGGTTCGAGGCGCTGAGCGAACCGGGTCCCTCGTTGATCGCCGAGCTCGCCGGGATCGTGGCGTGCGCTGGCGCTGCACCGCAGCCACGGCAGTGGCGCTGCAGTGACCTCGACGCCCCCGACCCCGAGGACTACCGCAAGGCCGTACGGCTGGCCAAGGAGGAGATCGCGGCGGGCGAGATCTACCAGGTCAACGTGTGCACCAGGTTCGAGGCGCGCTTCGCCGGCGATCCGGTGGAGGTCTTCGCCGCCGGAGTCGCCCAGCAGCGCCCGCAGCGGGCGGCGCTGGTGACCGGACGATGGGGCGCCGTGGCGTCGCTGTCTCCCGAGCTGTTCCTGACCCGCCGGGGCCGGTCAGTGTGCACCGCACCGATCAAGGGCACGCTGCCCCGGCGAGGACCCTCGGATGCGGGCAACGCCGCGGCGCTGCGGGCGTCGGCCAAAGACGTCGCGGAGAACGTGATGATCGTCGACATGGCCCGAAACGACCTAGGCCGGGTGTGCACCACCGGCAGCGTCGCCGTGCCGCAGCTGCTCGACGTCCAGCCGCACCCCGGGGTGTGGCACCTGGTGTCCGCTGTGACCGGGCAGCTCGCGGCGGGGACCGACGATGCCGCTGTGCTGACCGCGACCTTCCCGCCCGCCTCGGTCACCGGCGCGCCCAAGCACCGGGCACTGGAGGTGATCGCCGCGTTGGAGCGCGGCCCGCGCGAGGTGTACTGCGGCGCGGTAGGGATGGCCTCGCCGGTAGCGGGCACCGAGTTCAACGTGGCCATCCGGACCCTGGAGTTCCACCGCGACCGGGTCTGGTTCGGCGTGGGGGGCGGCATCACCGCCGACTCCGACGCCGACGCTGAATGGGCGGAATGCCACACCAAGGCCGCCCCCCTGCGTGCGCTGTTGCGCTTGTGAGTGGCGATGTGAGCTATGGCTCGCATCGCCACTCACGGGTTGTCCCCAGCACCGTCAGCTCGGCCACGCTGCCCAGCCAGGACAGATTGCGGACCTCCGGCTTGACCACAGAGCGGTCAGGTAGGACTCGAACCAGTCCCAGGAGGCTTGAGGACGCGATGGGCCAGAGGTATCTGCCGGGCGCCCGTGCCTCTCTTGTAGCCAGGACTGGAACCACGCTGGCGAGGCCGAGCAGTAGGAGACTCTCATGGGGCAGTTTGTTGTCGTCGATGGTCGTGTACTCCGACGCGACACCCAGGAGGGGGTCCACGGTCTCACCGTCGAGGTGTGGGACGAGTCGTGCTGCGATCAGGACTGCCTCGGGAGCACGCTCACGAATCTCGACGGGTCGTACTCCATCCGCTTCTGCCCGAGCCCGCAAGCCGTGTGCCCACCCCGCGTATTCGTCCGAATCCGTGACCGCGAGGGCAGGCTCATCCACGATGGTCGCCGCGCGTCGTGCACCTGCTTGCCGAACGCTCCCGTCTCGATCGACGTGGCGCTGGCACCCGAGACGCTGTGGTGGCACCACGCTGAGCCGGTGAGCTGGCACGCCCCGACCGGCCCGCTCATCGATCCTCGGATCCGCACCGACGTGCTCGAGGCGCTAGAGGCGTTCGCGCCCAAGTCGTCCGCGTCGATCGTCGACTGCATCGTCCCGCCCCTCGGCCAGTTCAGCGGCGTGCTCCAGGATGCGTGGGCAACGCTGCAGGGCGATCTTGCCGCCGCGGCACGGTTTCGGGACGTGCTGACCGTGGCTTGTGCCGTTACCGGCTGTGAGTGCGGCGAGGCGTCGCTGGCTGACGCCGTCGAGCGAGTATTCGCCGTCGAGTGCCCCCCGGAGCCCTCCTGCGGCGAGCCTGCCCCCGAGCAGCCCCACGGCAGCGGGTGTGACTGCTGTGGTGACTGCGAGGGCTGTGAAGCCGAGGATCCCTCGTGTCCGTGCCGCCCTCGGCTCGTGAAGCACAACGATGTCGCGGTCCTGGTGATGGCGGCGATGCACGTGTCATGTGGCCACCTCGACACCGCCAAGCGCTTCACCGTCACCATCCTCGACCAGGTCTGCCGCCTTGAGCTGCTCGGTGCGCTGCACCGAGCAGCCGCCAGCGCCCTGTGCGGCGATCGGCGATACGCCGAGCATTTCCTAGAGCTGGTCGAGCTGGCCACCACCACGTGCGGCGATCCCGGCCGGCGCTGCTCACGCACCAACCCCGTGTGCTGCTGCGACACGTGCATCGACGCCGCGCTCGAGCGCTGCCTGCGCGACACCGTGTGTGCCTGGCGGCGCATCGAGTGCTACTCGATCGACTCGATCGAACCGCGGCGCGCCTGCCCGGGCGAGACGATCGTCGTCTGCGGGCGCGGGTTCGGCGATACGCCGGGGACGGTCACGTTCCGCGAGTACGGCACGATGGAGGACGGGCCGAGGGGCACGGTGGAGGCCTGGTGCTGCAATAGCTTCACCGTTGTTGTGCCCCAGCGGGCCGGCTGCGGCATGACCCTGCAGCTGCCCGCTCGCACCGTCGAGATCTGCGGGCGCTTCCTCGAGTTCCGGCCCTTTGGCTGCGTCAAGGCCGAGTTCGAGGGCACCGCGCCGGACATTCTGCAATTCTCGGTGGCGGGCCACCACGAGGGCGATTGTGTCGAGCCAGGCACTCCGCTGCGAGTCAGTTGGAAGGTCTGCGCCGCCGACCGCGTGCGGGTGCAGGCCGTGAACGTCGCCACCGGCGCCGTGCTCGACGCGCTCGATCCCGCGCCCGACCGCGGTCACTGGACGTTCGACGGCAGCAGCATCACGACCACCACCGAGGTGCGCCTCGAGGTCGTCGTGACGGGCCAGTGCCGACCCAGCGAGGTGTCCCGCCAGCTCACCGTGGTCTTCCAGGCCAGACCGAACCTCAGCGTGCACGGCATCGAGGTGACCCAGGCGATCCAGCATTACCGGGCCGCCGAGCACTTGACCGATCCTGCCGACCGGGGTCCGGACAACAGCCTCCGGCTCGTCACCGACAAGACCGCCTGGGTGCGCACCTACCTGCGCAGCGGTCAGGTACCGACCTTCGACGGCGGGCAGCTCGCGGACATCAGCGGCATCCTCCGGATCGAGCGTCGCGTCGGCGGCATCTGGAACCTGGTGGCCAACCTCATGCCGCAGAACGGCCCGGTCACGGCCGAAGATTCCTTCGTCAGCTACGACGCGGAGCGCGGCAACATCAACAGCACCCTGAACTTCGTGGTGCCGGCGGCTCTGATGACCGGTCTGCTCCGGTTCACCGTCGAGGTCGCGTCCCCGCACGCCACTTGCCCGGGGAATACCGCCAGCGCCTCGGTAACCTGTGATGTCAACCTGGGCCAGACATTGAACGCCGCCTTCATCACGATCGGCTACGACGGGCCCAACGCCACGAACACCGGCAACCTCACGCTGCCCGCACCCACGCTGGCCGGCGCCCAGGCCGAGACGGCCTGGGCGATGCTCACCTATCCCGTGTCGGGTGCCGCCAACGTCCGGATCGCGGGGACGTTCACCACCAACACGCCCCTCAACGACCCTCGTAGCTGCCCGGGTTGCTGCTCGCCGAACTGGGGAGCACTGCTGCCGATCGTGGCGAACCTCGTCACGGCCGACCAGGCGCTCAATCCGGGACCGAGCGCGTACTACGGCCTCATCGCCAGCGGCATCCCAGTGAACGTGCCTGGGTGCAACGGCGTCGCGACGGGCGGGCTGGCGGGCCAGCCCCTCACCTACGCCCATGAGATCGGCCATCAGTTCGGCCTCCCCCACGCGCGCTGCGGCAACGCCGGCGCCGGCAACGCTGCCTATCCCATCTACGAGCCGTACGACCTGCCGGTCGATGTGCCCGCCAACCCGATCAACACGACACTGTGGACAATGGCCAGCATCGGCGAGTACGGCCTCGACATCAACACCGGCAACATCGCCAACCCGAACGACGCCGAGGACTTCATGTCCTACTGCGGACCGCGGTGGATCTCCCGGTTCACCCACAACTATCTGGTGAACGACGCCCGTCTGACGCCGCAGGTGATCCCGACCGGCAGCGGCGCCGGTAGCGGCCGAGTCATTCG
Organism: Pseudonocardiaceae bacterium; assembly: GCA_050699675.1. GTDB lineage: Bacteria > Actinomycetota > Actinomycetes > Mycobacteriales > Pseudonocardiaceae. Next base: position 1,876 of record JBOHFU010000106.1, on the reverse strand, counting down.
CGACACGTCACCGTCGTTCGAGCGACCACGCGGTGACGTGGAACCTCTCATCTACCTCGTCGGCCTCATCGAGGGCGACGGTGAGGTCACCGTGTCGAGCGTCGCCCGGTTGGACGCCCGCTACATGATCGGCGACGGGCGCCGCAGCGGCTACCGCGCCCAGCTCCTCGACACCGACGGCACCGTGCTCACCGAGGATCATGTCTACCGGTACTCGGTGGCCGGCGGCTGCGGAGGCACCGAGCCCTGCTGTGCCGACTGCACGGACCGCGACGAGTGCGGTCACCAACCATCGTTGCTGTTCAAGGCGCTCCTCGAGGACGTCGGGCCGGGCCAATGCCTGCGTATCGTGCACTGTGGCGAGACAGTGTGGGAACGAGTGCGTCCCGACTCGGCTCCCACGGTGAGCCAGGTGCGCGGCGAGCTTGACGAGCACGGCGATTTGCAGATCACGTGGTCGGCCACGTGCAGCACCGACGCCGAGGAGGCATGGATCCGGTGGTCGACCAATGGCACCGACTGGCGCGCTCTCACCGTGGTCGGCCAAGGACGTCAAGCCACGATCCCAACGGAGCAACTGCCCTCGGGCACGATCCACGTCCAGGTCCTCGTCCACGACGGGTTCTCCACCGTCGATGCTGCGAGCGAGGCGATCGAACTGCCGGCCCGGCCCCCGGCGGTGACAATCCTCTACCCCACGGCGGACGCCGTCGTCTACGCCGAGCGCCAGCTCCACCTCTGGGGCACGGCGTCTGACCTCAACGGCACACCACTCACCGATGACGCCTACACCTGGGAGATCGACGGCGAAGCCGTCGGCCGGGGTGCCGACATCTGGGTCAACAACCCCGACCCTGGTCGCCACACGGTGTGGCTTTTGGTCAGCACCCAGTACGGCACCGGTAGAGCGGAATCGACCATCGAGGTGCCAGGACCCGAGACCGCGGGTTGAGTCCGCACCCTCGCAGTCGGGCGACAAGCGGAGGCCGCGATGGTACGGAACCTCTGGGTGCCCCGATAGCGCCGCATTACCGCGAAGCTCATGGCGTCGACGAAGGTTTCGGCGACGCTGAAAACTGAACCCTGGCAACGGTTGGACACCGATTCGAGTTCGGCCTGCCGAGTGAGGGCCTCGTCGAACTCCTCGTCGAGGAGGATCTGGAACCGCCGCATCGCCATGCCGTAACCACTACCCGGGAGGAATCGTCGACTCGTGCAGCATCATGAACAGCCGCGTATGAGCCTCTGACAGAGTCTCCGGGCTCACCGATCCCACACGCTGCGCACACGCCCGCTTCGGGGTGCTGTCGAGGTGGGCGGGCCACACATGCCAGCCCTGCTCACCCGGAATCGGGACGCTGTACGGGCCGGGTTCGTCCCTCACCTCCATCGCCAGTACGTGACCAAGCCCGCTATCCAGATTGAACATGTCGCTGGAGATCACGAGCACGCGGTAGTGATCGCTGCCGATCTCGACTTCCCAGATCTCGCCCTTGCGGAACACCCTCACGCGGCGCCGCTCTGCCGCCGATCCGCCCGGTGTGCCGCATGCCGAGCAGCGTCGTGGTCGGCATGCTCTGGATGCGCTGCGCACCACGCCGCGGACTCGGCCGTGAGCTGCCGAAACACCTCGCGAGACACTGCGGCCAGAATCCAGGAATGCACGGACCGCTCCGTGCGCCCGGCTGCATCCGTGACTTGACGATGGAGCGCGTCATCGAACTGAACGGTCATCCGCTTTGTCATGGCACGATTTTACACCACCATCGTGCAGTGTCGTCATGGACCACCAAACGGTGCACCAGTGCTGCCTGGAGCGCACCTGGTCGGAGAGCGCTCAACCTCGGGCGGGGCCAGAACTGGCCGTGACAGACAC
>JBOHFU010000105.1:0-9131 GCA_050699675.1 Pseudonocardiaceae bacterium | reverse complement strand
GGCAACGTGCTCGCCGCGATGGCCAAGCTCAAGCAGGTCTGCAACCACCCGGCGCAGCTGCTGCACGACCGGTCGCCCATCGGCACCCGGTCCGGCAAGGTGATCCGTCTCGAGGAGATCCTGGAGGAGATCCTCGCCGAGGGCGACCGGGTGCTGTGCTTCACCCAGTTCACCGAGTTCGCCGAGATGCTGGTGCCGCACCTGGCCGCGCGCTTCGGCCAGGACGTGCTGTACCTGCACGGTGGTACCCCCAGGAAGCGGCGCGACGAGATGGTGGCCCGCTTCCAGTCCGGGGACGGCCCGCCGATCTTCCTGCTGTCCCTGAAGGCGGGCGGAACGGGGTTGAACCTCACCGCCGCCAACCACGTGGTTCACCTGGACCGGTGGTGGAACCCGGCGGTGGAGAACCAGGCGACCGACCGCGCGTTCCGGATCGGGCAGCAGCGCACCGTGCAGGTGCGCAAGTTCATCTGCACGGGCACCCTCGAGGAGAAGATCGACGACATGATCGAGGAGAAGAAGGCACTGGCCGATCTCGTGGTCAGCGACGGCGAGGGGTGGCTGACCGAGCTGTCCACCCGCGATCTGCGCGAGGTGTTCGCGCTGTCTGCGGGGGCCGTCGGTGAGTAACTGGTTTCCGCCGAGGTCGCGCCCGCGCGCCGTCGAGGGCGGGCTCAAGGCCCGCAACGCACGCGGCGCGATCGCCCAGACCTGGTGGTCCGAGCGGTTCATCGAGGTCCTCGACGGCATCGGCATGGGTAACCGGCTCCAGCGCGGGCGAAGCTACGCGCGCACCGGGCAGGTGATCTCGATGGGCGTGGGTCCGGGCTCGGTCACCGCCCAGGTGCAGGGCAGCAGGACGCGGCCCTACCGGGTGCGGATCGGGATCGCCGCGTTCGGCAAGTCCGAATGGGCCCAAGCCGAACATGCCCTTGCCGGCAACGCCTGGTACACGGCCATGCTGCTGTCCGGCGAGATGCCGCACGACATCGAGGACGTCTTCGCCGAGCTCGGGCTGTCGCTGTTCCCGGCCACCGCTCGGGACCTGTCGCTGGACTGCTCCTGCCCCGACCAGGCGGTGCCGTGCAAGCACCTTGCCGCGACGTTCTACCTACTCGCCGAGTCCTTCGACGCCGACCCGTTCGCCATCCTCGCCTGGCGCGGGCGGGAACGTGAAGACCTGCTCGCCAACCTGCAGGCCGCCCGCTGCGACGGTCCGCCGGCCGCCGACCGCGGCGAAGCACCGGGCCGACCGCTCGCCGACTGCCTCGACAGCTACTTCGCCCCGCAGGCCGGGACTCGCCCGCCGAGCCCGCCGGTGACCTCGTCCACGGCGCTGCTCGACCAGCTACCCGACGTCACCGTCACCGCGCGCGACCGGCCGCTGACCGAGCTACTCCGGCCCGCCTACCTCGCACTCGGCCACGGTGACAACCAGGGGTGACTGACGGGTCCGTCCTGTCTGATGACATGCGTCCCGACGTCAAGTGCGGGAACCACTGTCAGCGGGGAGGCGATACCCGTACTGCACGGCGCGGTCGGCTCAAGTCACTATGAGCAGCACACGTGCGCCGGGTGACGCCGAGGGCTTCCACGTGGTGGTCGCCCGGGACGGCAGCCTGCCGGCCGCTGCGGTCAGGAGCGCGGCCCGGATCAGCGCGATGCGCGAGCCGGGTGCTCCATGCGCCGCTGGGTCACCCCGACACCGGTTCCAGCTGTCCCCGCAACAACCTCGCGGATGTACTCGACGGCCGTCTCCGGCACTATCAGCTGCTCCGTGATCATCCAAGTCGATGCCTGCGGACTGTAGTCCGCAACGATCTCGTAGCTGGCGCCGATTTCTTCCACGGGCGCGACTTGGGAGTGGTAACCGCTGCCCTTTTCCACAAATAGAGCGAATAGGAGCGTTGCACCCAGCAGACAGGGCACGGCGACGATGGCGGTCCACCTGATCGTCGTTCGCGGAGCTTTCACAAGCAAGCGCGCGTAGACGCCTATTGCGAGCCCACTTCCCAGCGCAACGACGAGCCACAGGTTCGCAGCAAGAAGCAGGATCGTCGCTATCGCCACGACCGCTGCCACCCATTTTCCCAGACTTCCCCTGTCCGCTGCCATCGCCCCCATCTGCCCGAATTCAGAACACAAGCATACCCGCAGGAGCCGGGGCACGACCAGTGAACGGCTGTCAGCTGCGGCGTATGCGGAAATTTCGTAATCTGTCTAGCGAATGGACTTACCTCGCCAGTGGTGCAGCAGGCCGACCCGGGGGTTCTACTTGCGGCGGAAGTTTCTGTCGTGTCCACGTAAAGAATCGTCGACGTCCGGTGTCAGGACGCTGGAGAGGGAGCAGCGGTGGCGTCGAGCTCGGAGTGGGTGCGGTGATGGTGAATCTGGGGAACCGCTACTCCCCCGGCACCCGGAGCGCGAGGACCTCGACCAGCGCCGTGCCCGACGGCGTCCCGTACTGGATGATGTCACCGACCCCGCTGCCCGCGAGGGCGCGGCCGAGTGGGCTGTCGAGGGTCAGGGCGTCTGCGCCGTCGCCCTCGGTGACCTCCTCCAGGATGGCGACGACGCGCAAGGTTGAGACCTCCCCATCATCGAAGCGGAGCGTGACCTCAGTGCCGCGCGGCAGCCGATCGGCCGCCGGCTCGGGTGGCCCGCCGCGTGCGATCAATCCCGTCAGCTCGGCGATGCGGTCGTCCAGCCAAGCGACGTCATCGGCCTGCTCCAGCATGTCGGCGTGGTCGGCGCGGTCTCCGACGGAATCGCGCTCGTCGAGCTCGGCGGCAAGGACACTGCGTCGGGCCCGAAGCCGGGCCAGCTCCTCCTCGAGGCGCTGGCGGGTCCGGGCGGTGACGTTGTCTCCGGCGGTCATCGCTCGCTCCTCCCGTCGGTTCCACAGGTGTTGGTGCGAGTCGAGCCGCGCACCGGTGGGACGAGTGGTTGTCACGACTGATGGTACGTGCCCGTCCCGCCCTGGTGCCCGCCCAGACGGCGCGAAAAAAGACCGCGAGAGTCGTCCTGCAGGGACGGTCCCGACGGCCCTATCTCAGGTCACTTGCTTGCCCTGCCCTGCAGGAAGCGCCGCGCCGTCGCGACAACCTTGCCGCCGACCTCGGAGCGGCGGGACAGGTCATAGCCGATCCGCAGGAGGCGGGAGGACAGTAGTTCTACCGCAGGGGGATAGCGGAAGGGCTGGCCACCGAAGGACGCCTTGAACACCTCAGGCCCGGTGAGGCGTGAGGTGCGACCGGCCTCGCCGTTGCGAATCAGGTCTACCGCGTCCACCGGGAAACCCCCGAAGTCGAAGGTGTGGTATCCGTTGGTCTTTGCCCAGATGATCGCGTGCCAGATGACAGCCGCCGCGGCGCCCGATTTCTTCACCGGGTCGTCACGTTGCATCCCGGTCAGCCGCGACATGAGCACGCCTCCGCAGCCGGTGAACAATTCCGCTACCACCGCAACACCGTCCAGTTCGGCGATGAAGATCTGGACGTGACCACCGCGGTCCAGTTCTCGATACAGCGTGCGGAGGTAGTCCAGCGACGGCGGATCGAACTGCTGGTGTGCTGCTGTGCAGGCCAGTAGGTCGGCGACCAGCGGTAGATCGCGCTCGGAGCCGAGCCGGACCGTGACGCCGCGATTGGTCCCGGTACGGGTGCGACGACGGTTGCTGGAGGTCAGTCCATCGCGGAGGTCCTCGACGTCGCGGGTCAGGTCGATCCTGATCGACGCAGCGGGTGCGATCCCGGCCACCGACGGGCGGAAGCCCAGTCGCAACAGGTGGTCGCTGATGTCATCGGCTTGGTCGGGTGGCTGAACGAACAAGCCGCTCAGGTGCCGGCGACCCAGGTCAGTCAGCGCGGTGCTCACCGCGTGTGCCACCGGGGACCGTCCTGCTCCGGGCGCGATTACCGGGCCGTTGGGCACGTAGCCCACCGCACCGAGCACCGGTAGCCGGCGCTGCAGGACCAAGGCGCCGCCGACCAGCTGCCCAGCCCGTCGGGCCAGCACATAGCGGGGGACAAAGCCGGCCTGCCTCCGCACGGCCGACCATGCCGACAGCTGCGCGACGTCGCTGCCCGGGGTATGACTGACCAGGTGGTCCCAGGCGCGGATCGTGCCGGTGTCGGGCCGGTTCGTCGACACCACCCAGACCTCGCCTGACTCGTCGCTCATGAGGTGAACCGTCCTCGCCGGTGACTCGGGTGTGAGCTGGTCGGCCATGGAACCAACGCTAGGAAGGGTTCGGTTATCGCCCCGCCCGAGTTCGGTTAACGGTGGGCAAAATCTGGCTGTTCCCCACTGCCGAGGGGACTCTGCATTTCGGTGATCTCCCGCTGTTGGGTGCCAATAATACGCTGCGCAAGTTTGGCGTGCGTCGGAATTTCAAATCAGTTGCTGATAGCCGCCCCTCTCCACACTCCGACAATTGTTGCACCCACACGCCCACTGTTGAGGTGTCTGGGTTCGGGACGTGCCAGCCGGGCGTGTCGTGCCCCGACAGCGCTCGGGTGGGACGCATCCAGCCCAGTTGGTCGAGGCTGATGTCCAGTAACAGGCAGTGACCGAGCCGTGTGCCTGCCACCGACCACGATGTGCTCAGCTCAGCTCCGCTCCGTCCAGGGTTGGAGGGCTACGGTACTGAACAATGGGAGGCGACGTGATCGAGAAGATCCTTCCCAGCGCCGTCGCCTGCGCCGAGGCGTTCGACGACCCACCCGACGCCGTGCTGCACCCGCAGGAGGAGGCGGTGATCAGCAGGGCGGTCGAGAAACGGCGTCGGGAATTCCGCACGGTCCGCCACTGCGCCCGCCGGGCGCTGCGCGAGCTCGGTCTCCCACCTGCGGCGGTGCTATCCGGCGAGCACCGCGAGCCGTTATGGCCACCCGGAGTCGTCGGCAGCATGACCCACTGCGCCGGATACCGGGCGGCGGCGGTGGCCCGCAGCCGGGATCTGCTCACCGTCGGGATCGACGCCGAGCCCCACCAACCGCTGCCACCCGACGTCCTGGAGGCCATCGCCCTGGCCGACGAGCAGGTCCGGATCGCCGGCCTGGCCGCCGCGCACGGCGCATCGCATTGGGACCGGATCCTGTTCTGCGCCAAGGAAACGGTGTACAAGGCGTGGTTTCCGCTGACGCAGAGCTGGCTGGGGTTCCACGATGCCACCGTCACGATCGACCCGGTCGAAGGCACCTTCTCCGCTCGCCTGCTGGTGCGCGGTCCACTTGTCGCGGGTCACGCGCTGACCGAGTTCGACGGCCGTTGGCTGGTCAGTGACGGCCTGGTTATCACCGCGATCGCGGTCCCGGTAACCCTTTCGGATTATGCACAAACGGGTGACATTTAGCAACCTGGATCACCACCCGGGCGGGGTTGATATCCGGCAAATCCGGCCCGTCGTGCGCCCCGGTAGTGACCCCTCGACCTGCTAAAACGGCAAACTTGCCGGACAGAATTAACAGAATGTGACGATGCTCATAGGCCGACCGCGCCGAGCGTCACCCTCTTGCATCAGCCATCGTGATCCGTACGGTCAACGTCGTCCGGCACCACGGAGCCACCTTGGGGCGGGAATCCGAAACCCGGCGCGCAGAGCCTGTCCCTCGGGATCGGATACCGATACCTCATCCTGAAACGGGACAGTGGCGCAGACCGTTGATCGGTCGATGCGGGACCCGAAACTCGCGCGATCGTGAGGTCATCAGTCGCGTGCGCGGTCATGGAGACTGATCATGACGAGGACCTCCCGATTTCTCGCACGTACCGGTATCGTTGCGGCCACTATGACGTTTCCACTGATACTCGCGGCACCGGCCCAGGCGGCCTCGCTGGATCAATGGGATCGCCTGGCACAGTGCGAAAGCAGCGGTAACTGGCGCGCCAACACCGGCAATGGGTACTACGGAGGGCTGCAGTTCAGCCCCCGGACGTGGACAGCTTTCGGCGGAGGGGCCTACGCACGCACCGCCAATAACGCTACCCGCACACAGCAGATCGCCATCGCCGAGAAGGTGCTTAACGCGCAGGGTTGGAAGGCCTGGCCTACCTGTTCCAGAAGGGCCGGGGTCCGCTGACGACGGACCACATCACGGGCTCGGCCCCCGCCACAACACGGGGGCGGGGGCCGAGCCCGCACCAGGGAGAAGGTGATCAGCTCGCTATACGAGTCTCGTGGGCCGGATTGCCTCCCCACCGTGCGTGCGGCGCGATCTCCTCGCCCTTCATCAGAAAGGCGTCAGCGTCGAGCACTGCGCCGTCGCCCATCATCACCCCGTAATGGATGAAGGCATTGATTCCGACGGTGCAGCCGGCGCCGATCGTGGTGCGGTCGGACTTGAAGACGCCTTCCTCCTGCGAGTGACACTGGGTGTTCACCGCGGACCCCACCTTCGGGCCGGCGTCTCGGGACAGCCTCGGTGCGTGCCTCGCCCGCGGTACGGTGCTCGTGTCCGCCGTGGCGTGGGCCGAGACCAGCGCTTTCTTCCCGAAACCGGATGGCGCCGAGGCTGCCATGAGGACCCTCGGTGCCGCGTTCAGTCCGCTGGAAAAGCCAAGCGCTGACCGCGCCGGTCAGGCGTGGCGCAGCTACCGCAAGCGCGGCGGCTGCCGGCAACGCATGATCGCGGACTTCCTGATCGGTGCACACGCAAGCCTGCAAGCCGACCGCCTGCTGACCCGCGACCGCGGCTTCTACCGCAGTTACTTCCCCGACTTCGCGGTGGTCGACCCCACCGTCGGCTGACCAGAAATCTTCAAGAACGAAGGTACTCAGGAGGCGGTGTTGACGCTCTATTCTGTACGCCGCCCAGGATGACCAGACCGGTGATCTCGATGTCGGCGCCAGAACCTGCACCATGTGACCCGAGGGGTCTGGCGATGATTGACACACACACCGCGGTCGCGCAGGAAGCCGACCGGTATGCCGCGGACCGGATGGCCGCAGTCGCCGCCGCGAAGGCCAAGCGGTTGTGGCCGGACGTGATCGGCGACGTGCTCGCCGACGAGATCATGGCGCAGCTGGACCTACCGTCGTGGATGCGATCCCTGACCCGCACGCAGCGGCTGATCGACGCGATTCTGAGCATCACGGAGGGGCAGGGAGGTCCTGCGATGACTGACCGGGATTTCGCGTGATGTGCTGGGCGAAGTTCGCAAAGGTGAACTGGAGAAAATCTTCAGGATGACGGTACGCAGAGGGTGGTGTTGGCGCTCTGTGTCTGTATGACGCCCAGGACGACCAGACCGGTGATCTCGATGTCGGTGGCAGAACCGCCCGGCATACACATCGCGGTCGCGCAGGAAGCCGACCGGTATGCCGCGGACCGGATGACCGCGACTGCCGCCGCTGTGAAGGCCAAGCGGTTGTGGCCGGACGTGATCGGCGACGTGCTCGCCGACGAGATCATGGCACTGCCGGATCTGCCGCCGTGGTTGCGATCCCAGACCCGCACGCAGCGGCTGATCGACACGATCCTGAGCATCACCGAAGGGACCCAAGATCCGGGGCATGCTCAGTTGCATTCAGCGGGCTCAGCGGGGTAATCTGCCCCGCTTTTGGGACGCTGAGCCCGCTGAATGTGGATCGGCGCGGTACAGGATCGCCACCACCAGGGCGCCCACCGCGACGAACAGCGCGGTCGCCGCGCCGAGGGTCCACCCGTCCGGCGCGATCAGCGGCTGCCCGCGCAGCGCCTGCCAGAGCAGCAGCCCGACCAGTCCGAGATAGCCGGCCGCGCCGGCGGTCACCAGCCGGCTCCGAGTGCGTTCGTCGAGCCCCAGCCGTGGGAGGGCGAGCAGCAGACTCAGCAGTGGCAATGCCTGCAATGCGTGCATCCCGACGAAGTGCGGCACCCGCAGGTCACCGCCCGTGGTACTCCACGCGGTGACCGGCAGGCCGGGTCCGCCGTCAACCACCCCGACGCTGTGCGCCCCGGCCAGCGAAGTGCTGCCACTCTCGATCGCCTGCAGCTGATCGGCCGTCGGCACGGTCATCAAGAAGCCCAGCGCCATCCCGATCAGCGCAAGGACCAGTCCGAACCGGATCGCCAGGGTGAACGGCCGATCGCCGAACCGGCGCCGGGCGGCGAAGGCCGCGATCACCAGGGTGGCCAGCCAGAGAACCACGATGGCGGCGGCCATGGTGGACCAGAGGGCGGCGTTCAGCGCGGTGCTGACGTTGAAGTGGCTGTGCGTTCCGCGCGCGGCCTGCCCCACGATGATCACAATCTCGATCACCGAGGTGACCACGATGATCGTGCCCAGGAGCCACAACCAGCGACGCCGATCGGGCATCCGGGAGATGATCCACGCAATGGTGGCGCCGTAGATGGCGAACGACACCGCGAACTTGAACGGCTTGAGCCAGACCGGCGACCCGCCCAGGACCCGGTCGTCCATCAGCACGCCCAGCGCGGCGGCCGCGGTCAGCACCGCCATCAACCCGACGAAGATCATCAGCGGCCGGTGCCAGGACCACGTCCGGCGCGCCACGAGGGTGAGAGCTGACATCACCGCACCTACCTGACAGTGTTCGATAATCTGGACACCATTAAACCTAAACGGCAGGACTGAACACCGTCAAGTCCTTCTGACAGTGTTAGCCTGAAGTTGTGCTCAGCTACCGGGACCGCCGTCGCGCCGCCGTCGCGCAGGAGATCAAGGACACCGCGCTCAGCCGGCTGGCCAGCGAAGGGCCGGCGGGGCTGTCGCTGCGCGCCATCGCGCGAGACATGGGACTGAGCGTCCAGTCGCTCTACCACTATTTCGCCAGCAGGGACCATCTGATCACCGAGCTGGTCGAGGACGGCCACAACGGGCTGGCCGACGCGCTGGAGGCGGCGCGCGACGCGCACCCGATCAGCGCGCGCCGGGACCGCCTGATCGCGACCTCGTGGGCGTATCGGGACTGGTCGGTGCATCATCGCAGAGAGTTCCAGCTCATCTACGGCGCGCCGATCCCTGACTACCAAGCACCGCCGCCGAGCGACGCACCCGTGCCGGCCGCGGCGCGCATCGGCGCCGTCTTCCACAGTGTGGTGTTCGCCGGCTGGTCCGAGGAGCAGTTGCAGGCGATGCCCGACGAGCACATCGATCCAGAGCTGCGCGCCCAACTCGTCGCCGCC